>DATEHJ010000565.1:0-2196 GCA_035279645.1 Gemmatimonadaceae bacterium | reverse complement strand
TACCTGAAGGCCGGCTTGGCCGGGTCTGGAAACGGCTCTGGTGAGAATGTGTTGACGAGGGGCCGGAGATTGATCGAAGCGAACGACTGCCTGTCCTGTCACCAGTTCAACGTCAAGGCAGTCGGCCCTGCCTACGCTGACGTGGCGAAGAAGTATCACGGCGATAACACCGCCGTTGCGCATCTGGTGAAAAAGATTCGTGAGGGTGGCTCGGGCGTGTGGGGAAATGCGACGATGCCGGCGCATCCGAATCTCACCGAAGCGCAGACGTCGTCGATCGTCGCCTATATCCTGAGTCTCGCCGATCGGGCGAACGCAGAGACGATGCCGGTGCGCGGATCGTACACCCCCCCAGCTGGATCGGAGGCGGCGCCGCAGGGAGTCGTGGTGCTGCGCGCGGAGTACACCGATCGTGGCGCCAACGGAATGCCATCGATCACTGGCGAGAAATCAATCGTGCTGCGGTCGCCGACTGTTGTTGTCGCTGATGAGGATCTCGGAGACGGCACGTCCAAGCAGAGCGTCGAAGGCATGCCGGTCACCATTACGGTTGTGAACAAGAGTGGCGCGTCCGTCGCGTTGAAGCAGGTCGATTTGACCGGTGTTGGCTCAGTCACGTTCATGGCCCTCGCGCCGAGTCAGTACCAGGCGAGGGGCGGCAAAATTGAAGTCCATCTCGATTCGCCGACGGGTACGCTACTCGGTGAGAGTCAGGCGATTAGCCCGACCAGTACTCCGGCGCCGGTGAGCTTGCGTACCGTGCTACGGCCGACGACTGGCGTCCACGATCTGTATTTCGTGTTCACGAATCCAGCTGTGAAGGATGGATTCCTGTTCGCGGTCACGACGGCGACGTTCGAGCCGAAGCCGTAGCAGCCAACATGTAGCCGGCCATCAAAGACAGGAGGATTGGATTCCGATGATCTTTGATGGCCGGTCCTCTCGGCGCTCCTTCCTGCAGCTGAGCGCGCTTTCTCTCGCTGCGTGTGCAATGCCGCGCGCGCGTGGCGGTAGCATTGATTCGGTCAATCGCCCGGTCCCAACGCCGGCGCAGCTGCAATGGCACCGTGACGAGCTCGCGATGTTCCTGCACTTCGGTGTGAACACTTTTACCAACCGCGAGTGGGGCGACGGTACTGAGTCGCCTTCGATCTTCAACCCCGTTTCACTGGACGCGCGGCAATGGGCGCGCACCGCGAGAGCTACCGGCTTTCGCGCGATGATCCTGACGGCGAAGCATCACGATGGTTTCTGTCTGTGGCCGACGAAAACGACAGAACACTCGGTCGCGGCGAGTCCCTTCCGTGGCGGGCGGGGCGATGTCGTGCGTGAATTCGTCGACGCGTGCCGCGCGGAGAGATTGCGCGCCGGGCTTTATCTGTCGCCGTGGGATCGCAATCACCCTGCATATGGAGATTCGCCGCGCTACAACGAGGTATACCTCCTTCAGCTGACGGAGCTGCTCACCCAGTATGGGCCAATCGCCGAGGTTTGGTTCGACGGCGCGAACGGCGAAGGTCCGAATGGAAAGCGTCAGGTCTACGACTGGCCGCGCTTCTTCGGACACGTGAAGCGACTGCAACCAAACGCCGTGATTTTTTCGGACGCCGGCCCCGATGTGCGCTGGTGTGGCAATGAGAAGGGCACCGCTGGCGATCCGAATTGGGCGATGGTGAATCCTGCCCGCGTTCCATATCCGGGAGCAGACGGTCAGGGGATCATCGACGCGCTGCAGCACGGCGATCGCGACGGCACGGTGTGGCGGCCAGCGGAGGTAGACGTTTCGATTCGGCCCGGCTGGTTCAATCACCCAGCCGAGAACGAGAGCGTGCGGTCGGTGGACAACCTCGTCGATCTCTACTTCACTTCGGTCGGGCGCAACGGCAAACTGCTGTTGAACGTCCCACCGACCACCGATGGCCTGCTACATAGGACAGACCTCGCACGGCTCGGCGGGATGCGTCGCGCGCTCGACCAATTATTCGCGAACGATCTCTCGAGTCTGGCGGACCGTGAATGGCGTGTCACCGGCGCGCGAACCGCCCAGTTGAGCGTTGACCTGGGGCGCGAGTTGCCGATCAGTGTGATCCGGCTCGAGGAGGACATCACTCGCGGTCAGACGGTCGCGTCGTATCGGGTCGAGGGTGCGGGCGACGATGGTGTTTGGCGCGAGGTAAGTCGCGGCGCCACCGTCGG
>DATEHJ010000564.1:0-4735 GCA_035279645.1 Gemmatimonadaceae bacterium | reverse complement strand
GAATCGTAAGACGCTTCATTCGGGCCATGCGAACCTCCACGTTTGCGGCGACAGATCGCCGTATCTGTGGGACCACTATTTCATAGAAGACAGCGACTGTTGAATGGCGCGCTGAACGTCGGCGCGATTGGGCGCGCGTGAGGCGCGATCGCCGGCAGAACCGCGATAGCGGCAGCCACGCGAGTAGTACTTGATCCACTGGATCTTCGCGTTGGGTCCTTCGGTCACGGAGTTCGTGACCCAATAGTGGCGTACGTGAGCTCTGCCAGTTTCTCAAATCGTCCCTTACGTGCACCTCCTCGTTGTGCGCGCTGCCTCAGTCGGCGAGCCCCCGCACTTCGTTGTGGAAGAGCTCACAACTCGACAGTCGCGGCTTCAACAAGGGGACACGACGGCGCACCAAAAAAAGCGACATTGGGCTTGAAGATGGAAGCGGCGCTTCGTCGCGAAGGACAGGCGTGCCACAGAAAGCTTCGCCGGGCGTTGCGCGCGAGTTTGGCCAGGGTCGCCCCGAGACAGCCTCCGCGTTAGGTCACGCAAATTATCGGCCGCAATTGATTATTAAGGTTCTCTTAATGATGTTCGCTAATTCACTCGGCCAATTGACGGCGCAATAGCATCCTCGCTTTCGCCCAGTCTCGGTCAATGGTTCGCTTCGTGAGGCCTAGTCGTTTTGCGGTCTCCTCCTCCGAGAAACCTCCGAAAAATCGATACTCCACTAACTTCGCAAGCCGCGCGTCGACTCGCGCCAGGCGATCGAGCGCATCGTTGATCTCCAGCAGCGCCTCTGGCGAGTCGCTGGCCATGATGGCCTCCTCCTCGAGAGTGACGGGCGCGTGACCGCCGCCGCGCTTTTGCCTCACTCGCCCCTTAGCGTGATCGATCAGAATGTGTCGCATCGCGACTGCCGCGACGGCGAGAAAGTGTGCGCGATCGTTCCAGGTCGCCTGCGTTTGGTCAACGAGCGTGAGGCACACCTCGTTGACCAGAGCCGTTGTCGCCAGTGAATTGCGGCGATCTTTTGCGTATTCTCGCCTTATGAGGTGCCGATGCGTAATGAGGCGAAGCTCCTCATAGAGGAGTGCCACGAGGCTATCGAGCGTCTCCTGCTCCTCCGGTTAGGATGAGGGCGTCGACAATTACGCGCGCGCGAGTAGACAAATCAGGCAACGCGAGATGCACGTATTGCACGATCAAGCTGGGATTAATGGGGAGGTCCAGCACGCCACCCGTTGTTGTCGGTACGACGAATTGCGCTTAGGCGAGCGCCGAACTCTTATCGCAACGTCGCTATCAACCGCTTACCATCGGGCGGGGCAGAGATGCGGTCGGGCTGTGCCATCGAATTGCGGCGCACAGCCTCTCGCCGGAGTTGGGCGAAACGAACATTAGAACCCTTTAATCGAGATTCGCTCCATCGAGCCTCAACATGAATGTCGGGTGGCGGCCGACTTTCTCGTTTTTTTTCTTGTAGCTGCGAACAGGTGTTGCACTGACTCGTTTTCGCGTCGTTGATCCGCTTCACGATCGGAGACCGTAATGGCCAACTTAGATGAGGATTTTGTTTTTCGGCCGCTTCCCGCGCTCGAAAAGGTAATTCACTTCCCGTTTCCTTTACCGAATCCTCTTGGCCCGCTGGCAAATCTGCCGGGTGATTGGGGCGGCAAAGGCTTCAATGTCATCTGGCGACCCAACCACACTGCGGGTCAGGACCGATTCCTCGAGCTCAACCTCACGAATGATTCGCTGAAGTTTGAAACCATCAGCGGCGCTATCCCCAACCGCGGTCTCCTGCAACCGGACATCAATATGTTCGGCGTCACGTACCTGCAGCAAATCTCCGACGCCAATCTGAACGCCGGTCTGCACATCGAGCCCGGCATCTGGGCCGTGGTTCCTCCGACGACGAATCCGGCGGACCCGGCGACGGTCGTGCGTATGGGATCGATCCCGCACGGGACGACGATCCTGGCGCAGGGTGTTGCGACGAGCGCCTCCGGGCCGCCCACAATCCCTAACGACGACATCCTTCCGTTCTTCATCGGTAATCCTGGTGCCGTGTTCCATTTCTCTGAACAGAATCTGGCGACGCCCACCGCGTTCCGTTCCCCTCCCGCGCAAATCGTCGGGATTACGCAAGCAATGGTGAATAACCCGAACTCGGTGCTGCAGGCCGCCATCGCCAGCCAAACAATCCTCTCCACGACGACGCTGCAGGTCTCGACCACGCCAACGGCGCCAATTACGGGTGGCGGCACGGCCAACACGGCCTTCTTGGCCGGAGGCGCTAGCGGGCCGAACGCGGTCTCCTTCGCGGTGTCGGCGACGTTCTGGATCGAGCTGGTGAAGGGCACGCCGAACTTCCTGCAGCTTCAGTACACCCAACTCGTGCTGCTGAACTTCAACGGGTTGAGCTGGCCGCACGTCACCGTTGGGACGCTCAAGAAGAACGTGCCGGTCGTGGTTCCCCCGTGGAAGATCGATCCAGACATGCCATTGGCCGAATGGGAGAGGCTGCATCCGCCACCTCCGCCGGAAGGCGCGCGGCCGAGATCTGTTGAGAATCCGGAGTTCAAGACGGCTCCGGCTCCAAACCCGACTCCTGCTCCGCAGATGCCCGTGCACAAGAATCCGCGCGACCGGGACAAGTAGAAGCGGGTTGAACATCCTAGGGGGCGATCGTCTCGAAGACCGCCCCCTAGGCGAATCCTCGTTATGCTCAGGAACACACGCCGCAACAATTGATTATTAAGATTGTCTTATCTAGCGAGGTCCCCGCTTCACTCGGCCAATAAGCGCTGCAGCAGCATCCTGGCTTTCGCCCAGTCGCGCTGAACGGTTCGTGTCGTAACGCCAAGTAGCTTGGCGGTCTCCTCCTCCGAAAAGCCGCCGAAGAAGCGATACTCCACTACCTTGGCGAGGCGCGCATCGACTTGCGCGAGACGATCGAGTGCCTCGTCAATCTCGAGCAGCGCCTCTGGAGAGTCACTGGCCACGATGGCCTCCTCCTCGAGAGTGACGGGCGCGTGACCGGCCCCGCGCTTTTGCGTCACTCGCGCCTTAGCGTGATCTATAAGGATGTGTCGCATCGCGACCGCGGCGACGGCGAGGAAGTGTGCGCGATCCTTCCAAGTCGCCTGCGTCTGGTCCACGAGCTTGAGGTACAATTCATTGACGAGCGCCGTCGTCGCCAACGAATTTCGGCGATCTCTTGCGTGTTCTCGCCTCACGAGATGCCGATGCGCAATGAGCCGGAGCTCCTCATAGAGGAGGGCCACGAGACTGTCGAGAGACTCCTGCTGACCGCTCCGCAGCGCCGCGAGCACGCCGTCTCTCGTCGATTCGAGACTCGGGCTCGCGTCGCTGGTTGGCGTCAGATGCGTCGTTGTCCCGAGCGGGGTTGACGTCGCGCCATTCCCCATTTTGTCGTGTTCTGACATAGGACACTTGTCCCCCGAAGGGCACGATTCAACATGCGCTCCGGCAGCGCGATACCGCAACTTTGAGATTTATGGTTCTCAAACCACCTCACGATGCGATATCGGCAGCACGTGACGATTGAGAATACGCTACACAGCCGCCTCTTGATACTCGGAGTTGCGCGGCCAGTTCCGTCCGAGTACTGTGGATTCCCGCGGTCGCGGACGGGTTAGCCGCACATGACCAGGCATCCTGCTCTGTCTCAGCCTCTCTCACCAGAGCGCTGGAAAACTCTAGAGCCGCTCGTTGATGAGGCTCTGTCGCTCACGCCAAGTCGACGCGAGAGGTTTCTCAAGGACGCGTGTGCAGGCGATGTCGCGATGCGCGCCGAGCTTGGCTGGATGGTCGCGCAGTGCGTGAGTGAGGATTCTTCGCTCGACCAACCGGCGATCGAGCGGTTCGCCTCGCTATTCGACGCTGATCTTCCACCTGTAGCGGCGCTGCCAAGACTGATCGCGGGGCGATTTCGTCTCGAGCGTGAGCTCGGCAGTGGCGGCATGGCGACGGTGTATCTGGCCCACGATCTAAAACATTCGCGAGACGTCGCGCTAAAAATGCTGCGCCCGGAGCTCGCGGAGCTGGTTGGTGCTGAGCGATTCCTCGCCGAAATCCAGGTCACCGCGACGCTCCGCCACCCGCATATCCTGCCGCTCTTCGATTCGGGCGAAGCCGACGGCTGCATTTACTTCGTGACGACTTACATCGAAGGGGGCACGCTGCGCGAGCGGTTGGCGCAAGAGCGAGTGTTGCCCAAGGCAGAGGCGCTCAGAATCGCTGGCCAAGTCGCGGAGGGTCTGGCATCTGCTCACGAGCAGGGAATTGTGCATCGCGATGTGAAGCCGGAGAACATTCTTCTCGCTCCGAGTGGCCACGTCTACGTGGCCGACTTTGGCATTGCGCTGGCGATGAGTCGCGTCGAGGTCGAACGCTCAAATGGCTTCTGGCTGCGCGTCGGGACGCCAGCGTACATGAGCCCCGAGCAGCTCGCCGGCAGCGCGGATATCGACGCACGAACGGACATCTACAGTCTCGGTTGCGTTTTGCACGAAATGCTCGTTGGCAGGCCGCCCACCCGCGCCGACGTCCAAACCACGCCAAATGGCCGCAAGCGCGCTGCAATCGTTTGGCGGAGACTCCGTCAGCGACTTCTGGACACGAGGGTTGAACGTATCGTGAACCACGCGCTAGCGCGTTCGCCCGCCGATCGCTTCCAGAGCGCGGGCGACTTCGCGCGCGAGCTCGATCTCGCGTCGAG
>DATEHJ010000563.1:0-5881 GCA_035279645.1 Gemmatimonadaceae bacterium | reverse complement strand
CAGTGGATCGGCGTGCGCGTCAGCGACCTCGCGCGTGCCGCTGGCGCCACGAGCGATGTCCAGTACGTGGACTTTCAGTCGTTCGATTCCGACTACCACGAGAGCTGGGACATGGCGAGCGCCATGCACCCCCAGACCCTGGTGGCGTACGCGATGGACGGCCGCTACCTCGGTGCCGGCCACGGCGCGCCGGCGCGCGTCCATTCGCCCATCAAGATAGGCTACAAGAACACCAAATACCTCACGCGCGTGATCTTCATGCCCGCCCGCAACGGAGGCTATTGGAGCGACCAAGGCTACGAATGGTACGCCGGCACGTGACCGCAACGCGCGCGCGACGGCGGGCGGAGCAGTGGCCTGACACTCTTCCGACGGGACGCTTCAGGTGCTACGGTTGTCGCTGCAGCACGCGACCTATCATTCGCCGGCGGCACCGTGAACGAGCAATCCGAAAGCATTAGGACCCTTCCACTCCCCGCGCCGCGGGCGCGGGCGCCAGAGCCGGTCGCGACCGAGACGTTCGCGGACAAATCTCTGCCCCGCGAGTCGTTTGCCGGTCTCGGTCTTCGGAGCGCCGACTTCCGCAACAGCGACCTCACGATGGCGGACTTCCGCGGCGCGTCGTTAGAGGGCGCGAACTTCGAGGGGGCGGATCTCACCGGCGCGCAGTTCCAGAATGCTCAACTTCGAGGGGCGCAATTCACCGACGCGCAGCTCGTGTACGCCAGCTTCTCCGGCTCACAAATCGACGACGCCGTGTTCACGCGCGCGTTCCTGCATCACGCGGATCTTCGAAACGCCCAAGCCAGTAGCGCGCGCTTCACTTGGGCGCGATTGATGCACGCCACGCTCGGTGGCGCTCACTGCGCCGGCGCCGACTTTACCGGCACCTGCCTCCGCTTCGCCGATTGCCGGAGCGCGGATCTGTCCTTCGCCACATTCGAGTTTGCCGACATCGCGTCGGCAAAGTTGACGGCGGCTTCGCTCCGCGGGGCGCTGCTCTTGAGCGCGAATCTCGACGGCGCGTCTCTCGCCGCCGCTGATCTCACCGACGCGAGCCTCGGCCGCACCGTCCTCACGAACTGTCACGATGTCGATCGCGCCAAGGGCCTGGCGACGATTTCCCACGTCGCACCCTCAGCAATCGACGTCGTCAGCTTCGCGCGCCTCCGCGAGCGCTTGCCCGCCGTGTTCGTCGCCGGGCTCGGCATCGACTTGGCTGCGCGCGACTGACTCAGCGATCGTCGCGCTGTCACCCATGACGCAGACCGAAGTCCACGAGCGCGTCACCGATCAGGAGTTCGAATCGCTCCTCATCGGGATGCTGGACGCGGCGTATCGACTGGCGCTGCGGCTCACGGGCGATCCGCAGGACGCCGAGGACCTGGTGCAGGAAGCCGCACTTCGCGCGTCGCGGTTTCGCAGTTCTTTTCAGGCGGGAACGAGCTTCAAGTCATGGTTCTATCGAATCGTCGTGAACCAATTCTATACGACGACACGTCGCAAGCGCGGCACGACGACGCCACTCGACGAGCTCACCGACGCGCACGAAGTCTTTCTTTACGCGCGCAGCCTCGAGGCGGGACTTCTCCGCCCCGACACCGATCCCGCCGCGGGGGTGGTTTCGCGCATGGCGGAGGACGACGTCGCCCGTGCGCTGGCCGCGCTGCCTGACGAGTTTCGCACCGTTTGCACGCTGTATTTCATGGAAGATCTCTCGTACCAGGAGATCGCCACCATTCTCGACGTGCCCATCGGCACCGTGCGCTCTCGCCTGCACCGCGGACGACACATGCTGCAGAAGCAGCTTTGGCGCGTCGCGCAAGAGTTGGGCATCGTGCCCACGCCCTCGACGACAGCTCCGGGAGAGGGAGGGGGAGACACATGACGCTCGATCGCTACACGTGTCTCGAAACGGTGCGTCGGCTCGATGACTACCTCGATCGTGAGCTGAGCGCTCGCGAGACGGTCGAAGTCGAGCGCCACCTCGACGTGTGCAATCAGTGTCTGTCGCGGTTCCGCTTCGAGAGCGCCGTACTCGACCAGCTGCGCGGAAAGCTGCGACGAATTCCGGTGCCCGAGGGACTCGAGGCGCGTCTACGCGACGCGCTGCGCTCTCCTTAGCACCTAACTAGCAGCACGAGCGGTGGCGCGGCGGCGCCCCGCCGAGGCGTCGCGCCGCGTCGCCGGCAGCCACTCTTCCAGCAGTTCGTCGAGACCGGCGATGGCGCGCTCGACTGGCAGTCCCGCGATCGTCAATTCCTCGTCGCCGAACACATTGCGCCCCGGCGTACGATAGGGCACCCAGATGTGATACTCGGCGCGGCGGCGCAGGAGCGTGAGCGTCGGTCGCTCGAACGCCGATGCGACGTGCGAGACGGCCGTGTCGGGGGTGATGACCAGATCCGCGGCGGCGACAAGCGCGAAGAGCTCGCGGACGCTCGGTACTACCGGCGTTCCATGCACGAGCGCCGCGAGTCGCTCAGCGCTCGCATGCTCGTCCGGCAATGAGACGACGCCGATACTAGCGTTAGGCACGCGCCGCCGAAGGTACACGAGCAACTGTGCGAACCGCTCATCGGGCCACCGCCGTTCGGGATGCCCGGCCGACAGATTCACGAGGATCCTCGCATCGGCGCCCGGAACCGCATCCCAGCGCCACTCGGCGGCCGCGCACTCGGCCGTGGTCAGCGCGATCTCGGGCCGCCAATCGGCGTCACCCGCTCCAAGCCCGAATGGGGATGCGAGCCGCGCGAGGTGCTCGACATGGTGCTCGGTATGTCGCGTGGCCGGCGGCGCCACGGGAACGTTGTACACGAAGTCATTCCGCCTGCCGGCGCTGCCGATACGCCACGCCGCGCGCGACGCGAGTATGAGCTTGGTCGTGTAGGAGCTCACCGAAGGACGCCACACCAATCCGTCGATGGCGACGTCGTATCGGCGTGGCTCGAGACGACGCATGAGCGACAGCAATCCGGGTCCTTTTCCCCGCTCGTGCAAGATGATATCGCGCACGAACGGCAGATGATCGAGCGCTGGCCGATTCGCGGGCGTCGTCAACACGTCGACCGTGATGCTCGGATGCGCGCGCACGATCTCCCGAAGCACGCCCGAGCACATGATCATGTCGCCGAGTTTGTCGTAGCGAATGAAGAGCAGGTTATACGGCCGTTCATCCCAAGCGGGTATCGGGCCACCCTCGCCGCCAAGAAGTCTTAGTGCAAGGCGAAGCCAGCGTGCGCGTAGCGCCGGCTCGATCCGACGCAGCGGAGCAGGAATGAGCGGTGTGAACAAGTGCCGCATGAGCCCTGAGACACTTTAGCAAGCCACGTACCCTAAGTGGTCGCCTGCAGGGCTCCGGCGTCAGCGTCCCGCGCGACTCGTTAGGCATCGCCCGATCCATTCGCGGGCAGCGTCGAGCTCGGTCCTCGTCAACCCATGGCCACCGGGCTCCCAATGCAGCACCACGTCCGCTCCCGCTTCGCGCAACATAGCGGCGAGCTGCTCGGCTTGCATCGGCGGCGCGATCGAATCCGCGCGACCGGCGCCGATAAATACCGAAGTGCCCTCGAGGCGGGGCAACGCGTTCGGTTCGAAGGGCACCATTGGACTGAACAAAACCGCGGCGCGTAGCAGGCCCGGCCGACGCAACAGGATGCTCGCGGCGATATTCGCGCCGTTCGAGAAGCCGACGGCGACGATTCCGTCGCGCTCCAACTGGTACGTGCGCGTCGCCGCTTCGACGAAGGTCGCGAGCTCCGCGGTGCGGTGGGCGAGATCCTCCTGGTCGAATACACCCTCGGCGAGCCGGCGGAAGAAGCGCGGCGCGCCCCGCTCGAGAACCTTGCCTCGCGGGCTCAGCATTCCCGCGCCCGGCAGCAGCTCGCGTCCCACGGGGAGTAGGTCGTCCTCGTCGCCCCCTGTCCCATGGAGCAGCAAGAGCGTCGTGCCGCCGGCCAGCTCGGCGCCGGCGTTAGGCGGAACGTAGCGGTGAACGAAGCCAAGCGCTTCCGCGCTTACGTCCTCGGGTCCAGTCGTGTTCGCGAACAGCGATGCAGTCGCGGCCGGCACACCCAGGTGGATCGGCGGAAGGATCGCCTCGATCTCGGCGCGATGCGACTCGTATTGCGGCGGAAGCTTGAGGTGCTCACCCAACCGGTCGATCGGCTCGTCAATCGTGAATCCTGGTGGATCGGTCGCGAGCTCGAAGAGAACGCCGCCGGGCTCGCGGAAATAGACCGAGTGAAAGTAGTTGCGATCGATGACAGGAGTCGGGCGCAGACCCGCCTTCGCGACGTCGCCCCGCGCCGCGAGCTGCGCCGGGTCGTTAGGCACGCGAAACGCGACATGATGGACCGTCCCGGCGCCGCCGGCCCCGGGTGTGAAGTCGCCGACCGTGCGCAGGTCGACGAAGGTGCCCGGGCCCCCGTCTCCGGCCGCGAAGCGCCGCGTCGACTCGTGCTCGCTCACGGGACGAAACCCCATCGTGTCGATGAGCACACGCTCACTCTGCGTCGCGTCGTCGAGCCAGAGGGCAACGGCATGAAAGCCGTGGATCGCGCGCTCGGGCGGAATGCCCGGCGCGTGCGCCCACGCCGGCCGGCTCTCGGCGGACGCATGGCCGACGATCTCGAGCAAGAGGCCGTCGGGATCGGCGAAGGTGATGACCTGCTCGGCGGCCGCCCCGGTCCCGCGACGCATCGGTCCCTTGTGGTCCACGCCATGCCTAACGAGACGCTCGATCCAGAATCCGATCGCGCTCGGCAGCACCGCGAATGAGGTCACCCCGACCTGCCCCGCGCCGATCCGTCCGCGCCGCGCGCCCGGCCAGGGGAAGAAGGTCATGATGCTGCCCGGCGTGCCGACCTCGTCACCATAGTACAGGTGGTACGTCTGCGGATCGTCGAAGTTGACGGTGCGCTTCACGAGGCGAAGCCCCAGGAGTCCCGCGTAGAAGTCGACGTTCCGCTGCGGATCGCTGGCGATCGCGGTGACGTGGTGAATGCCGAGGATGTCGCTCACGGACGGTGGTTGGTTGTGGTGGTGGTCGGTGATCGGTGGTCGGTGGTCGGTGGTCGGTGGTCGGTGGTCGGTGTGGTTGGTTCATCGTGGCCACCAAGCACCAAAACCAGTTACCAAGCACCAATCACCAACCACCAAGTAGTCTAGCAGGACACGACAGGCGGCCATGCGACCTCGAGCAGCGTTGCGCGAGTGGTTGGTGGCAATGATCTTTGGGGATTGGGAGGGCTAGACCTAATTGGTAAGGCAGCAGTCTTGAAAACTGCCGCGCGCAAGCGCTTCGGGGTTCGAGTCCCCGGCCCTCCGCTTGTGCTCTTTGGACGGTTCTCGTTTGTGCGGTAACGACTCAGGGGCAGTCGTGGCGATCGCGCCTAACGGGGCTGTCCCTGTTCTGTCCAATCAAACTGAGTGATCATGGACGCTGCGAGAGCCGCTAGCCCTCCACAGATGAGCACGAGCGAGTGGATTCTTCGCGGCGTGCTGGCCGTGAACTTCGCGCTCCTTGTTCTCTCGTTCGTTCCGGCGTTTTCTGGCATCGGGCAGCCGGAGCCAGGAGTGGCGGATCGATTATGGGGAAACTATCGGTTCGATGGCTGGAGAGCTGACGTCGTGTGGATGTGTGTATCAACAGTCATCTGCTTGCTGCGAGTATACCTCGTCATCGTCGTTCGCGGACCTACCTGGACTAGAGAACGCGGTTCTCGCAGGATCACCTCGATCCTCTGCTGGGTGTGGCTTGCCTGTTTCTTCTTTCTTTATCTGCCTTACACCCTGATGCATATGTTCGGGTGATCAACGCATGTGCTACGCGACCGAAGAGGTATTCGGCATGGCCGTTGGTCTCGAATAAATCCGCGAG
>DATEHJ010000562.1:0-4837 GCA_035279645.1 Gemmatimonadaceae bacterium | reverse complement strand
GTATGTTGCCGCCACCGAGCGCGTTCGATACGTCATTCGCCGGCGATACGCTGGACCTGCGACTGACGATTACCAATGGCGCCCTTGTCAGCACGCGCTTCGCGAATCAGTCGCGCCCCTCACAATCAGGCGTGACGCCGCTCTTTCTTCTGCGCGTTCCCGTTCTTCCAGTGGACAAGGAGATCGCGGCGAACGGCGACAACCCACGCCCGCGTTACCCGCAAGCGATGCGTGACAAAGGTATTGCGGGTGAAGTGCGCGCCGAGTTCCTTGTCCGTGCCGACGGCACCGTCGACCCGGGAAGCACGCGGTTCCTGAAAGCCACATCGATCGAGTTCGCGGACGCCATCGCCAGCGTCCTACCGCAGATGCGGTTCTTTCCACTCGAGGTTGCCGGCTGCAAGGTGGCCTCGCTCACTCAGATGCCTTTCGTTTTCGGGATGAATCGTTAGGGACACCGGAGCCTCGATGTCGACTACCGCACACACCGCTTCATCCGGCGTCGCATACCATGCGCGTTCGTCGGCCGCCGTCGCCGCCGCGACGTCCATTCCGTGGGTCCTGTACGCGGTCGCTGCCGCGGCGACGATCGTCGTCGTCGGTATCATCTGGGACATCTCCTGGCACATAACGATTGGCCGAGACACGTTCTGGACGCCCGCGCACATGTGCACGTACCTGGCAGGTGCCATCGTCGGCGTCACCTGCGGCTGGGTAGCGCTCAAGACAACCTTCGCTGGCGCGCCCGAGGAACGGCAGTCGTCGATCGGCGTCTGGGGTTTCCGTGCGCCGTTAGGCGCATGGATCTGTGTGTGGGGAGCGTTCGCGATGCTCACGTCCGCGCCCTTCGACGACTGGTGGCACAACGCGTACGGGCTCGACGTCAAGATCATCAGCCCGCCGCACGCGCTGCTCGTCCTCGGGATCGTGTGCATCACCGTTGGCGCGATGGTGTGGACGCTCGCCTGGCAGAATCGCACGAACGTGCCCGCGCTCAAGACGCGGCTCGCGCGGCTCTACGTCTACGACGCGGGAATGTTCCTCGGGATGGTCGCGATCTTCGTCACCGAGTATAACAACCGCGTGCTTCAGCACACGTCACTCTTCTATCGCGCCTGCGCCTTCGGCTTTCCCTTTGTGCTCGTCGCCGTGGCGCGCGGCTCGACGCTGCGCTGGCCGGCGACCCTGACCGCGCTCGTGTTCATGGCGCTGCGCATCGTCATGGGATGGATTCTCCCACTGTGGAGCGCGACGCCGAAGCTGGGGCCGATCTACAACGCCGTGGATCACATGGTGCCGATGCAGTTTCCGCTGCTGCTCGTCGCCCCAGCCTTTGCGATCGACCTTCTGATGCACCGCCTTGGCAAGACAACGACGAAAGGGCGTGACTGGGCGACCGCACCGCTTTACGGCGTGACGTTCATGGTCGCGCTCGCGGTCGTGCAGTGGCCATTTGCGACTTTCTTGAATTCCTCCACGGCGAGGAATTGGATCTTCTTCGCCGATCGGTTCCCGTACACGGTGCCGCACTCGACGCTGCTCTACCAAAACCGCTTCGTGGATCTCCCGGCGGACCATGTACCGTCGGTCCTTGCGATGAGCATATTCGTAACGCTCCTGTACGCGAGTCTCTCGGCCGGCGTCGGTCTCGCGTGGGGGCGCTGGTTGACGCACGTCCAGCGATGACGCGACGAATGAAGGAGCTCGCACGGGCGGTCGCGCGGGGAGGGGCGGCCGGAGTCGCCATCGCCTTGCTTGCCGCGCATGTCGGCAGCCCGAATGTGTTCTTCGAGGGCAAAGCCGGGCCCTACGACGTGAGCATCATCGTTAGGCCGCCGCAGGTGATTCCGGGACTTGCCGAGATCACCGTGCGCGTGCCGCCGAGCGACAGCAGCGTCGTGCAACGGGTCGTCGTGCGTCCCGTGTATTGGGCGACCGGCACCCGCGGCTCCCCCGTGGGCGACGAGGCGAAGCGCGTCGCCGCCCCCGAGCCCACCTTCGCGGCGAAGCTCTGGTTCATGCAGGGCGGCTCGTACAGCGTCTACGTAAGCGTCGACGGCGCGCGGGGCACGGGGACGGTGACAGTTCCCGTCGGCGCGGTCGCGACGGGCCAGCTCGCGCTCACACCGCTGCTCAAAGTGCTCCTCGGCATCTTCGGGCTGATGCTCTTCTTCGGCATGGTGACGATCGTGCGCGGGGCCGCCGGCGAAAGTCTCTCGCCTCCTGGCGAAGCGCCGGATGCGAAGCGTCGCCGCAGTGCGCGACTGGCGACGGCGATCACTCTGCCACTGCTGCTCCTCGTCGTGTTCGGCGGTTGGCGCTGGTGGAATGGGGAAGCGGCGGCATATCAGCGCACCCTGGAGCGCTCACTCTCCACGGTCTCGACGGTGCGCAACGATTCCGACATCCGACGCCTGCGTCTCGAGATCACCGACTCGGTGTGGCGCGCGCGACGCTTTACGCCGCTCATGCCCGACAACGGGAAGATGATGCACCTCTTCCTGATCAAGGATTCGACGCTGGATGTCTTCGCGCATCTCCATCCCGCGATGGTGGACTCGAACAGCTTCGAGGCGGCACTCCCCCCGCTCCCGCCGGGACGCTACAGGGTGTATGGCGACGTGGTCCACGAGAGCGGCTACGAGCGCACGCTGGTGTCGTCGGTCGAGCTCGCACGCACTGACTCTGCGTCGGCCGCTACAGGCGACGCTGACGACTCGTACGACGCCAGCGGGAGCAGCGTGTCGTTAGGCTCGGGCGCTGCCGCCTCGGTTGGTGACGGCCTGCGGATGGTCGCCGAGTCGATCCCGCCGCTCGTTGCCGGCCAGTCCGTCGTGCTGCGTTTCCGGCTCGTCGACGCGAACGGCAAGACGGTGGAGATCGAGCCATACCTCGGCATGAGCGCCCATGCGGTGGTCACACGCCGGGACGGCGCCGTGTTCATTCATCTCCATCCGATGGGAACGGTCTCGGCAGCGTCGCAGCGGGCATTTGCGCTGCGCGATCGCGGCGATACGACGGTGGCCGGCCGGCTCGATCCGTCCGCGGTTACCGCCGTACCAGGATCGATGGCGATGAGCACCCTCGGCGCCGTGAGTTTTCCCTACGAGTTTCCCCGTTTCGGACGCTATCGGATGTGGGTACAGATGAAGCACACAGGTCGCGTGCTCACTGGTGCGTTCGATGCCGTCGTGATGGACGCGGCACCGCCACGCTGATTGTTGTCGCTTGGGGCACTCTGTAATTGAACGGCCGGTCGCCGATGAACGCACATGTTGCGCAGATGAACGCAGATGAGAACGTCGTTGACGAGCTTTTCTAAAAAGATCGTTTCGCTCTTTGCTTTTATCAGCGTTCATCTGCGTAACATCTGCGTTCATCCGCGTCCAGCCGTTCGACTACCGGGTGCCCTTGACGGTCGGCCTCCCCTAGACGACGCCCTCGCCGCGCTGTTCCTTGTAATGCGCCCAACCGCCACGGCGACGGGCTAAACACTGAAATCCTTCCATCCCATTTTCGAGGTCCGTAATGACTCGCCTCTCGCGCACGCTTCCCCTTCTCCTCTGCCTTGTCGCGGCGCCGCTCGCGGCACAGAACGCGACGACCCAACAAGGCTCCAGCGCCGATCTCTCCACGGCGCGCCCCGGCCGCGACCCCGGCCAGGCGATCGACGAGGAGTACACGCGCAAGATCCGCGAGTACACCACCGAGTCGTTCTTCCTCTCTCCGCTCGTCGACTATCTCCCGGCGTCCAAGACGGTTCCGACGCCGAAGTCGGTCCTCGGCGATATCGCCGGCGCGCCGACCAAGCTCCCCGACTCCAAAGAGGTGTATGCATACATGCGCCTCCTCGCCAAGGCGTCGCCAAGGGTGAGAGTTTACTCAATCGGGCGAACCGAGGAAGGTCGTGAGATGGTCGCGGTCGCCGTCGCGAGCGAGGAGCTGATGGCGAAGCTGGACGAAAATAAGGCGAAGCTCGCGAAACTCGCGGACCCGCGCACGATCGGCATGAACGACGCCGAGGCGATGCGGATCGCCGCCGACGCCGCGCCGGTCTATTACATCACCGGCACCATCCACTCCACGGAATCCGGCGCGCCGACAGCGCTCATGGAGCTCGCCTATCGATTGGCCGTTGACGAAAGCCCCTACATTCGGAACATCCGCGACCATCTGATCACGCTCATCACGCCGATCGTCGAAGTCGACGGACGCGACCGCATGGTGGACGTCTTCAATTGGCACATGAAGCACCCGGGGGAGACGTACCCGGACCTCGTGTACTGGGGGCACTACGTTAGGCACGACAACAACCGCGACGCGATGGGGATGACGCTCAAGCTCACGCAGAACGTCCTCAACACGTTCGTGGATTGGAAAGCGCAGGTCCTTCACGATCTGCACGAGTCCGTGCCCTTTTTGTACGACAACACGATCGGCGACGGGCCCTTCAACGCATGGCTCGATCCGCTGCTCACGAACGAGTGGCAGATGATCGGCTGGAACAACGTCCAGGAGATGACGCGGCTCGGGATGCCCGGCGTGTTCGCGCACGGCACCTTCGACACCTGGTCGCCGGGCTATTTGATGTTCATCGCCGCGACGCATAACGGGATCAGCCGGTTGTACGAGACGTTCGGCAACGGCGGCACCGCCGAGACGCTCGAGCGAACGCTGAGTCCGAGCGAGACGGAGCGGACCTGGTATCGCCAGAACCCCCCGCTCGCGCACGTCCGCTGGTCGCTCCGCAACAACAACAACTACGAGCAGACCGGCGTGCTGATCTCGCTCGCCTATTTCGCCGACAACCTGGAAGTCTTTCTCCGCAATTTCTTCG
>DATEHJ010000561.1:0-12732 GCA_035279645.1 Gemmatimonadaceae bacterium | reverse complement strand
CCCGCTCGCGCGCGCGAGCACGAGGTCGACGAGAAGCTCGGTCTCGGGACGCGGGATGAGCACACGCTCATCGACGTGGAGCGTCAGGTGGCGGAACGCAGCGCGGCCGACGGCATAAGCGAGCGGCGCGCCGAGCGCGCGCTTCTCGGCCGCCGCGTGCGCGCGCTGCCACATCTTCGCGTCGACAGTCGAACCCGCGTTGGTGTCGGGCCAGAAGCGGGGTACGTCGTAGAGCGCGGCAACGATCTCGCGTGCCTCCTGCTTCGCCTCGAGGGCGGAGAACGCAACGATGGCGAGCCTCGCCTCCAGCCGCCCGACGAGTTCGGCGACCGAGCCGGAGGAAGCTGGGTCGTTAGGTGCCAATGGCGCGCTCACGGTCACGTTCGCTCCTCGTCCTGCGCCATGCGCAGCGCCTCGAGCAGCGGCTCGACGGCACCGTCGAGAATCGCCGGCAAGCTGTGCGACGTGAAACCGATCCGGTGGTCGGTCACGCGGCTTTGAGGATAGTTGTAGGTGCGAATCTTCGCCGAGCGATCTCCGGTGCCGACCTGGGTCTTTCGCATGCGGGCGCGCTTGGCCTCCTGCTCGGCGACGCGCATGTCGAGCAGGCGCGCGCGCAGAATCTCCATCGCCTTCGCCTTGTTCTGAATTTGCGAACGCTGATCCTGCTGTTTGACCTCGATCCCGGTGGGCAAATGCGTGATGCGCACCGCGGAGTCTGTGGTGTTCACGCCTTGGCCGCCCGGACCGCCGGCGCGGAATACGTCGATGCGCAGATCCTTGTCCTCGATCTTCACGTCGACCTCCTCCGCCTCGGGGAGGACGGCGACCGTGGCCGCGGACGTGTGAATGCGCCCCTGACTCTCGGTCGCCGGCACGCGCTGTACGCGATGGACGCCCGACTCCCAGCGCATCATGCCGTAGGCGCCGTCGCCGACGACTTTGAACACCGCTTCCTTGGTGCCGTGCAGAACGCCTGACGAGTGCGTGATTGTCTCCAGGCGGAAGCCATGCCGTGTGAGAAAGCGCTCATACATGCGGTAGAGGTCCGCGGCGAAGAGCGCCGCCTCGTCGCCCCCAGTTCCGGCGCGGATTTCGACAATCGCATTGCGATCGTCGAGGGGATCGCGAGGAATGAGGAGCGGCTTGAGCTCCTCCTCGAGCTTGGCGACGCAGGGCTCCAGACGCGTGAGTTCGGCGCGCGCCTCCTCGGCAAGCTCGGGGTCGTCAACGAGAACGAGCTCGCGCACCTGCGCGAGCTCGTCCTCAGCCTTGTGGAGTCGGCCGGCCAGCACGACGACCGGGGCCAGGCGACGGTGCTCTCGTCCCAACTCGGCCAGCTTTTGCGAGTCGCGCACCGTCGCTGGGTCAGAGAGCGCCCGTTCGACCTCGGCTGCTCGAGCTAGCGCGTCCGCGAGGCGGTCTCGTAGCGACAGGAGCGAGCCTCAGCTCGACTGCTTGCCGAACTTCTGCCTGAAACGCTCCACGCGACCAGCAGTGTCGACGAGCCTCTGCTTGCCGGTGAAGAACGGATGGCATTGCGAGCACACGTCCGTGTGAATCTCGGCCTGGGTCGATCGAGTCTGGAACGTATTGCCGCAGGCGCACTTCACAGTCGCCGTATGGTACTCGGGATGGATGTCGGTTTTCATGCGAACCTCGATGTGCGGGATGAAACAAGCTGTGAAATATACTCGGCCGTTCACGTAAAAGACAAGCCGACAACGGGTTGGGAGTTTGACAGCGGCGCCCATCGCGCGTAACTTCGGCCCGGCGATGGTGCCGCCGCGCCGGCCGTCCTCCTCGGGATCCTGACCCGCGCGACAGATCTGGTCCAAACTGTCCCTCTTTCGCCCGGTCGCGCTTCCTGGATGGAGTCTTCGTGAGTCAGGTGACTACTCAGAACGTCGATTTTCTGGCGACGGTTCCGCTCTTCAACGGACTCGATCGCATCGAGCTCGAGCGCTTCGCGGAAGTGACGCGCGAGAAGTCGTACCCCAAAGGGAGCGTCATTCTTTTCGAAGACGATCCCGGCGACTCGTTATTCGTCGTGCGCGACGGACGCGTCAAGGTCGTATTGATCGGCGAGGACGGCCGCGAGGTCATCCTCGGGGTGCTCGGCGTTGGCGAGTACTTTGGTGAGCTTTCGCTCATCGACGACCGTCCGCGCTCGGCGCACGTCATCGCGATGGAAGATTCGAACTTGCTCGTCTTGCGTCGTGAGGATTTTCGTAAGCGTGTCGAGTCGTCGCCCAGCGTCGCCTGGTCGCTCCTCACCGAATTGTCTCGTCGCTTGCGGCGGGCCGACGACAAGATCGGCGGCCTCGTACTGCTCGATGTCCCCGGGCGCATCGCGCGCCTGCTGCTCGACCTCGCCGAGGAGAGCGGTACGAACGCAATTGAGAAAACACTCACGCATCAGACGATCGCCCAGATGATCGGGGCGAGCCGCGAGACGGTGTCTCGCGCGATGAAGGATTTTCAGGACGCGGGCTGGATCACCGTGGAACGCCGGCGCATCGCGCTTGCCGATCGCGCCGCGTTGGAGCAGCGGGCGCAAGTGCGTATGTAGCTGTGACAACTGTCACGGGGGTGCCGTGACAGCCTTCCTAGCCTTGGCGCGCTCGATCGCGACATCGTGTCGATCGCGCCAAGGCGGTACGCAATGAGTTTGCGAGTACAATTCTGGGGAACGCGGGGCTCGATCCCGACGCCGGGGCGTGACACGGTCCGCTACGGGGGCAATACGCCCTGCGTGGAACTGCGCACCTCGGATGGATGGCTCATCATCCTCGATGCCGGCACCGGCATCCGCGAGCTCGGACGGTCGCTCATCTCCCGCGCCAATGGCGCGCCCATCGCCGGCGACATTTTCCTCACCCACGCCCACTGGGACCACATTCAGGGCATCCCTTTCTTCGGTCCCATCTTTCAGCGCGGAAACCATTTCACCATCTGGGGCGCCAAGGCGCTCCAGACGGACATCGCCCGCGTTGTCCGCGACCTGATGTCACCCGTGGTCTTCCCCGTGGCCTTCGAGGAGCTCGACGCGACCATCACGTTCTCGGAGATCGCCGACGAGTGCCGTCAGGGGAACGGTTACGAAGTTCGCGCCTATCCAGTCCGTCACCCGGGGGGAGCCCTCGGCTATCGCTTTGTCGAGCAGCATGATGGCAATCGGGCACTCGTCTACATCTCAGACAACGAGCTGGGGCCGGGTGCGAAGTACGATCGACGCGAGGCGTGGCGCGACGGACTCGTTGAGTTCGTGCGCGACGCGCGCGTCTTGGTGCATGACACGATGTACACCGCGGAGGAGTATGACCACTTCCGTGGTTGGGGGCACTCGACGTACGACGAGGCGGTGGAACTGGCTCTGGAGGCGGGGGTCGAACAGCTCGTGCTCTACCACCACAAGCCCGAACGCAGTGATGACGAAGTCGATAGGCGTGTCGACCACTGTCGCGCGATCGTCGCGCGATCCGGCGGCAAGCTCGACATAGTGGCGGCGGCAGAAGGAATGACGCTCTTGGTGTAGGCGAACTCGGTTTGGAGGGAAGAACGATGAGAGCTCGAACGTCGGTGAAGGCGTTGGTCGTCGCGGCGTCGCTGATCGCCGCACCAGCCCTCGCTGCGGCACAGGCGAACACGCCCGTCGTCGCGGTGCTGTATTTCGACAACAACTCGTTTGGCAAGGACCGCGGCGACTATGAAGGCCTGGGCAAGGGCATTGCGGATTTGCTCATCAACGACATGGCGTCGAATCCCTCGATGCGCGTCGTCGAGCGCGATCGCATCCAGTCGATCCTTCAGGAGCAGTCGCTCGTCCAGTCGAAGACCATCGACCCGCAGACGGCGGTGCGTCTCGGCAAGCTCCTCGGCGCCGGCTACATGATCACTGGTGGCTTCATGAGCGACGGCAAGGGCACGCTGCTCGTTACGTCGCGCGTGATCAACGTCGAGACGGGCGCGATCACAAATCCGGTGAAGCTGCAGAGCAAGGGTGACGACGTGCTCGGTCTCATCGGCCAACTCTCGACGAAGCTGAACACGGAGCTGAAGCTGCCCGCCGTCACTCGGACTGGCGATGCGGGCACGAAGAAGCCCGCGAACAGCGGCGACGCGAAACAGGCAGGCCAACAGGCGACGACTCAGGTTGCGCAAAACACCACGGCCAAGTCGCAGAAGCTCGACGTGAAGACCGCGCTTCTCTACTCGAAGGCGCTTGACGAACAAGACAACGGCAACGCCCAGAAGGCCGCGGAGTTGTATCGAGCCGTCTTGCAGAAATTCCCGGACTTCGGCCCCGCCCAGCAGAACCTGGCCAAGGTCCAGAAAACTGGCCACTGATCGCCCCGCCAGAGTGTCACAACCGCCGGCGGTCTATCACCGATCGCCGGCGGCAAGTGCATTAGTTACTCCCGCGGCGCAGCCACTCCTTTTGGCACCGAGTGGCCGCGCCGCGCGTGCGTTGCCGTTGGGCAACGCCGAGACGATCGAGCTCCGTCGCGTTGCGGAGTTGCCAGCGGCGGGAGAGCTCGATCTCGCCAGACCAACGGTGGTTCTCATCGATAAGCAACTGCTCAAGGGCATCGACTACGATCGACGCCATCTCGCCGAGCTCGCGGGCGTCGCGGCACTGGTCGGATTGGGCGATCCCGGCGAGACCGCTCCGGAATCCGAGTTCCCCATCGATCTGTTGACGAGCTACTTCCCGACCGACGCACCCCCAGGCGCCGTACACGCGTTGCTCCGCGGTGCGTTTCGCCACGCCGTGATCCTCGTCGGCGCGCAGGCGGCGCGGGAAGACCGCGCGCTGCGCCACCGCGAGCTTGCCGAGCTCACGGGCGTTGGCGTCGCGCTCTCCACCGAGCGCAATCTGCTCGCGCTGCTCGAGATGATCTTGACGCAAGCCCGCCGCATGACGTCGAGCGACGCCGGGTCGCTGTATCTCGTCGAGCGCGGTGAGAACGGGAGCATACCGACGACACTCCGCTTTCGCCTGTCGCAGAATTACTCGCTCAAGGATCTGCCCGTCCCCGAGAACAGCGTCCCGATCGATCACACGAGCCTGGCCGGCTACACCGCCACCACCGGCGAGCCGCTCGTGATCGAGGATGTCTATCTCCTGCCGAGCAACGTCTCGTATCGCCTGAATCGCAGCTTCGACGAGAAGTTCGGCTATCGCACAAAATCGATGTTGGTGATCCCGATGCGCACACACCGCGACGAGATCATCGGCGTCCTGCAGCTCCTCAACCGCAAGCGCCATAGCGAGGCGAGGCTGAGCTCGCGCGACGTCATCGAGCGTGAAGTGGTCCCGTACGATCAGCAGTCGGTCGAGCTCGTGAGCGCGCTTGCGTCGCAGGCGGCGGTGGCCATCGAGAACAGTCTCCTCTACGAGGACATCGAGCGGCTGTTCGAGGGCTTCGTCACGGCGGCGGTCACCGCGATCGAACAGCGCGACCCGACCACGTCGGGTCATTCGGGACGCGTCGCGCGGTTCACGGTGAGCCTTGCCGAAGCCGTCGGACGCGGCGGCAGCGGCCCCTACCGCGGATTGGAGTTCACGCGCGAACAGCTCCGCGAACTACGCTACGCAGGTCTGCTGCATGATTTCGGCAAGGTCGGAGTCCGTGAGCAAGTTCTGATCAAGCAGAAGAAGCTGTACCCCTGGGATCTCGACATCATCCGGCACCGCTTTGCCTTCCTCCTGCAGCGATCCGACTTGCAATTCGAGCGCGACCGCGCGGACTACCTGCTGTCTCACGGAACGGCGCAATACGAGGAGTTCATCGCGCGCCTCGAGCAGATGCGCCGGACGCGGCGCAACGAGCTCAATGCCTTTCTCGACGCGATCGTGCAGGCGAACGAGCCGACCGTCTTGCCCGAAGGCAGCTTCGAGGAGCTCAAAGGGATCAACGAGCGTATGTACATCGATTTCGAGGGTGTGGAGCGCCCGTTGTTGCGTGACGAGGAGCTGCGGTTCCTGATGATCCGCAAAGGCAATCTCGACGATCGCGAGCGGCGCGAGATCGAGTCGCATGTCACGCACACGTTTCGCTTTCTCGAGCAGATCCCGTGGACGAGCGAGCTGCGTCGCATTCCCGAGATCGCCTACGGTCACCATGAGAAGTTGAATGGCACCGGCTATCCGCGTCACGTCATGGGAGCGGAGATTCCCGTGCAAACGCGCATGATGACTATCGCCGACATCTTCGACGCCCTCACGGCGACGGATCGCCCATACAAGCGCGCTGTTCCCGCCGAGCGCGCGCTCGACATTCTATCTCAGGAAGCGAAGGAGGGAATGATCGACTTGCACCTCCTGCGCACCTTCGTCGAAGCGAAGATCTACCTGGCGATCGCGAAAGCCGCCGAGTAAGAGTCTAGAGGCGGACCTCTTTGTCCTCCTCCGCCGATCGATACACGGCCTCGACGATCTTCAACAAGCGCACCTGATCCGTGGGCGGCTCGTACGGGCTCTCCTCACGAACGACGGCGACGAAGTGTGCGAGCTCGGCCCGGTACGATTGGATGAATGCGCTCTCGCGCCCCGCGGCTCCTGAGGGCGACACGTCGGTCGCACGGCCGTTGAGCTCTTTCACGACCCGGAGGGGCGCCATGCGCGCGCTGCCGCGCGTCGCAATCACCTCGAACCACCACCGCTCTTCTTGCCCGACATAGTCATTCGCCACGTCACACGCGAACACCAGCCCATTCGCGAATGTGATCTGCACGAGCATTCCCTGCTCCACTGCGCCAGCGCCCTTGCTCCGCTCCATGTGCGCCGCAACCCGAACCGGATCGGCGAAGTCCGTGAGCCATAGCGCGAGGTCGAGCAACGGGACGCCCAGGTCCAGGAACGCACCGCCACCGGCTTCGTCACGCCGCAGCCGCTATCCTTCGCTGCTCCGCTGCAGTCGATACTCGCCCGCCCGAATGCCGGTGATCTTTCCCAGCTCTCCGCCACGCACGAAACGATCGAGTCCCTGTACGTCCGTGCGGAAGCGATGGTTGTTCGCGACCGACACCATCTTCCCCGCTCGCTGCGCCGCGGTAAGGATCCGCTCCACGCCGCGTGAATTGAGAGCGAGCGGCCGCTCGCAGAGTACATGCAGTTTCGCGGCGAGCGCGCTCAGGACATGCGGCTCGTGCAGATGGTTGGGCGTCGCGACCACGACCGCGTCGAGATCGGGAAGCTCGAGCATGTCCTCGATGTCCGTGAACGTGTCGCGAATACCGAAACGGTCCGCCAGCGACCGTGCCTTCGGACGATCGTTGTCGCAGATCGCGGCCAGCTCTGCGCCGCGCATTTTCGACAGGACGGGCAAATGCGCGAGTTGCGCGATCGCGCCCGCGCCAATGACTCCTATGCGAACCCGCTCCTTCATTGCGTCAGTGTTCCTCACGTCGAGGCGGGCCGAAAAGGTAAAGGGCCCCCGCGCGAACCTGCAGTGATCTGAATCCGCTCAACACATCGGCCCGACCTTGCGTCTCCACAACGAGGCGCCCCCACGGACGAAACAGGATGCCCGCATTCACGAAGGCCCCCGTCGACACATTGTCGAGTGCGCGCTCGACAAAGGTCCCTTTGATGAGCGAACCCTCGGCGTTGATCACGTGTGCGGCGATCCCGAAGCCGGCAAATGGACGCACCGCAACCGGTGCAGCGCTTTGCCACCGTATGCTGGCACTGAATGTTATGTCGTACGCCTGGACTCGCGACGTCGGAAACGAGTCATCGTTCGTTGGATCCGCCACATTCTTGCGCACCGAATCCATGAACGCGCCAACTGCCGCGTCCGTATAGCGCGATGCCCAGAAGCTGACGTCGAACACCGCGTGCCAGTTTCGCGCAAGCTCCCCGTAGTCGGTGCTGAACGCGTAGATCTGGGCCGGTACCACCTGGGACGGCGCCACGCGTCCGAAGCTCGCGCCGAGCGATACGAATTGGAGCCGGTCGAGACCTAGGCGCTGAACGAGGCTGGTATCCTGTGCGTGCGCCAAACGAGGCACCAGCAGGACACAGAGCATCCAGCAGCGACTACTCAATCGCGGCAACCGTTGTTCCGGGATAGTACGTGCGGAGGATCGTGAGGTAGTCCTGCCCAGCACGCGCGCGTCCGATCGCTCCCCACTGGCACATCCCGACACCGTGACCGTAGCCGAATCCCCGCATCACGAGTCGGTCGATCGAGCCGTCGCGACCAGTGGTCACATCGACGGTGAATTGGGTGCTGTTCAAGATCTCCCCGCCTGGCTCGCGCAATACATATCGAATGTCGTTGCCGCGCAGAACGTAGTTTCCCCGATCGGTCGCGATCTTGAGCGTTCCAACGCGCCCCGATGGTGTTCGTGTGTCGATCTGGACGTCGCGCGGCGTGCCTGGATACCCGCCCGGCGTCGCCGTGTACGTCGAGAGATATTTCACGAGTGCTTCGCGGAACGTGCGGCCGTCGAGCGTGCGCGTCCAGCGAAAGCGCGGGGCGATGTCGCAATAGAATCGCTCGGTTCCAGGAATGCGGTCGCTGACTCGTTGCAGATATGGCTCATCCGCCGAACGCCACACTTCGTCGGCGGCAGCCGTCGTTCCGCCACATGCGGAGTGGTACGGCGCATTGACGACGCGTCCGCCGTACTGCAACACGAGTCCACGCGTCGCCTCCACCGCCGCGTTCGAGAGGGCCGTTTCGGCGTCCGCGCCGCCGTAGAGCTGATCGCTGACGCTCGCCGTGATGTCGTACGGTCGCGAGCCTGCGCCCGTGCCGGCGTGCACATATGCGTAGCTGCGCGCCGTAACCGCCTGCGCCTGTACTGCGGCTGCATCGCGCGAATCACGCGTACCAATCTCCAAGGGAACGACACCGCGCAGGTATTCGTCCATTCGCACACGATTCACGATCGTGAGGCCGGTATCGCCTTGCAGGATCAACAATTCCCCGCGGTAGCGCTTTCCGTTGAGAGCCAGAAGGCTGTTTCCGTTGGCTCGCGCGATCATCCCTCCGCTCCGCCATGCGCTGGCGATGCCATCCGGACCGACGCCGCGCATGCGCGGACCCGTTCGCTCGACGGCCCACGTCTCGCCCTTCGGCACGCGCGCCACGAGCCGGTCGCCGTCAGTCGAGTAGAGTTGCCAATCCCCACTCGACGAAAGCGTCGGGGCGCCACGCACGACGAGACCAACGCGCAGCGTGCGATCGCTGGCGCTAATCGCGGCACGCGGCGACGGGCGCTCGATGCTCCCGCCGCTCGCCGTCACGATTCGCCGCGCACACGCCGCGCCAACCATCACGGCCGCGATCGCGACAAGATGCCTGACGCGGACGCGCCTCACGATGCCGCGCGTTGCATGGCGTCGTCGAGTCGCTCCAGCGCGAGCGCGACGTCGTCCTCCGAGTGCGCCGCCGACATGAACGCCGCCTCGAATGGCGAGGGCGCGAGATACACACCCCGCTCGAGCGCCGCATGAAAGAATCGCCGAAAGCGCTCGCTATTGGCGGTCTTCGCGTCGGCGAAGCTCCGCACCGGGTCAGCGCGGAAGAAGAATCCCCACATGCTCCCGGCCGCGTCGGCGGTGAACGGTACGCCGTGCCGCGCCGCGCTCGCAATGATTCCCTGCACAAGCGTCGACGTTCGGGCCGCGATGCGATCGTGCAACGCCGGCGTCAATGCCGTGAGCGTCGCGATTCCCGCCGCCATCGCCAGCGGATTGCCGGACAGCGTTCCCGCCTGATAGACGGGACCACTCGGTGCCACACACTCCATGGTCGCGCGACGACCTCCATACGCGGCCACCGGAAGACCGCCGCCGATCACCTTGCCTAACGTGGTGAGGTCCGGCACGACGCCGAACCGCTCGCGCGCGCCGCCATAGGCGATGCGGAAGCCGGTCATCACCTCGTCGAACACGAGCAGCGCGCCGAAGCGCTGCGTGAGGGCGCGCAACCCCGGCAGAAACTCCGGGTCGGGGGCGATGAACCCGGAGTTGCCGACGATCGGCTCGACGATGACCGCCGCGACATCCTGTTGCGACAGGGCTCGCTCGACCGCCGGCAGATCGTTGAACGGGGCCGTAATCGTCAGCTCGGCGAGCGCCGCCGGAACTCCCGGCGAGTTGGGCAGTCCCAGTGTCGCCACGCCGGAGCCGGCCCTAACGAGGAACGCGTCCGCGTGGCCGTGATAGCAGCCGTCGAACTTGACGATCACATCGCGCTTGGTAACTGCGCGCGCGACACGGATCGCGCTCATCGTCGCCTCGGTGCCGCTCGACACGAATCGCAGCATCTCGAGGTGCGGCATCCGCTCGACGATCAACTCCGCGAGGCGAACCTCCAATTCAGTTGGAATGCCGAAGCTCGTCCCGCGCTGCATCGCCTCCTCGAGCGCGGCGAGTACAACCGGTGGCGCGTGACCGAGCACGAGCGGCCCCCACGACAACACGAAGTCGAGGTATTCGTTTCCATCCACATCCCAAATCCGCGAGCCGGCGCCACGATCGACGACAAACGGTTCGCCGCCGACGCCGCCGAACGCGCGCACCGGTGAGTTGACGCCACCGGGAAATAGCTCCCGGGCACGCGCCATCAACTGCCGAGATGCGGTGTCCGTCGCTCCGGTCATCGACCGTAGCTCCCCATCGTGCTGGCGATCACGGGAAGCGCGCGCGGACGCGACGCTCTCCGCGTCGCGCCACTCGAAACGACTCGCACGAGCGAGGCGCGAAAATCGTAGTCGTCCACGACCTGCTCGACAGCGACGTCCACCAGGCTGCCGGCGGTCAACTCGGTTCCCCGTCCGTCACTCACGAGACGCGTTACGCCATCGATGTCGTCCGCCTGCCAGAAGGTCCGGGTTTCGGCAATGCCGCCGTCCTCCACGCGATCCACGATGGCCCTCGCAACCCGTCCGACGCGGCGCTCATACCGATCCGCCGTGATGAGACGCTGAAGCTCCACGAGCCGCTCGAGACGTTCGCGTTTGGTCGCATCGGGCACGTCGTCCGTGAGCGTCGCGGCGTGCGTGCCGTCCTGGGGCGAATACGTGAACGCACCGACACGCTCGAATTGCATCTCCTCGAGGAAGGTGAGTAAACTCTCAAAGTCCGCGTCGGTCTCGCCGGGAAACCCGACGATGCACGTCGTTCTGATCGCGACATCGGGCACGATCTCGCGAATACGCGCGACCCGCTGCGCGACGACGTTGCGTCGCTCGGGCCGCCGCATGCGCTTCAGCACCTCGTCAGACGCGTGCTGGATCGGCATATCCAGGTAAGGCAGGATACGCGGCTCGCGCGACATCAGCTCCAGCAGCCTCGGCGTTAGGCCAGCCGAGTACACATAGAGGAGCCGCAGCCACGGAATCGACGTCTCGGCAATGAGAGCCTCGAGCATCTCGGGAAGACCATTCCCGTCACGCACGTCGCGCCCGTAGTGTGCGAGATCCTGCGCGACGAGATTGACCTCGACCGCGCCCTGTGCCTCGAGCAACTGCGCTTCGCTCACAACGTCGGCCATCGTGAACGAGCGATGCCGGCCGCGCATCAACGGAATCGCGCAGAAGGCGCAACCGTGATCGCATCCCTCGCTGACCTTGAGATAGCGAACGTGAGGAAGTTCGCCCGTAAAGAGCCGCACACCAGGATGGATCGCCGGCACGCTGTCGATCAACCCACGCGCGTGCAGCGTCGGAATCAGCTGATCCATCTCGGCGGCGCCGAGGAAGAGATCGACCTCGGGCAGCGCCTCGAAGAGCTCGTCCTTGTGGCGTTGCACCATGCACCCCACACCGACCACGGCGCGGCACGACCCCGATTCCTTGAGGCGCCCGGCTTCCAGGAGTGCGTCGATCGACTCCTTCTTCGCCGCGTCGATGAAGCCGCACGTGTTCACGACGATGACCTCGGCCTCCTCGAGGTCCGAGGTGAGCTCCGCGCCACAGTCGGTGAGCTGCGCGACATAGCGCTCGCTATCGACGGTGTTTTTGTCGCAACCGAGGGTGACCAGTGAAAACTTCAAGGGTGGTCCCAAGAGGTGCCAGGTGCTAGGTGACAGGTGCTAGGGAAGATAAGCCACGCACTCGCACTAGCGCTTAGCACCTAGCGATAGTTGCCGAATTTCAGCTCTACCCCGAAATCTTTGCTCTTCAAGAGCTGAATCGCGTCCTGTAAGTCGTCCTTGGACGGCGACGACACACGGACCTGTTCGCCCTGAATTGCCGCCTGGACCTTCTTGAGCTTCGCGTCCTTGATTGCGGCGGCGACTTTCTTCGCGGTATCGGAATCCAGCGCCGTCTTGAGCTTGATCTCCTTGCGAACCGTGTCGCCACCGGCGGGCTTGGTTTCTCCAATGTCGAGATTCTTCACCGGCACGCCTCGCTTGATCAGCTTCGTCTGCAGCACGTCGAACAGTGCGCGCATTTTGAAATCATCGTCGGCGATGAGCACCAGGATCGATTCCGCGCGCTTGAACTCGATTGAGGCCTTCGAGCCTTTGAAGTCGTAGCGCTGCCCGATCTCCTTCTGGGCCTGGTTCACTGCGTTGTCGACTTCCTGAAGATCGACGCCCGTGGTGACGTCGAAAGAGCTGGTGGCGGCCATGGGAGGTGCTCAGTGATAGGTGATAGGTGCTAGAAAAATAAGGAAGGCCGCGAACTTTGCTCGCGGCCCCAGCCCCTAGCCCCTAGCACCTAGCACCTATCCCAAGTAGCTCTCCAATGCCCGGGCGCGACTCA
>DATEHJ010000560.1:0-5461 GCA_035279645.1 Gemmatimonadaceae bacterium | reverse complement strand
TAGGGCTCTCTAGCACCTAGCTCCTAGCACCTATCACCTCGTGTTGCGGACCCGCGCCCCGCGTCCCGCTTCCCGCACTCCGCCTCCGTGTCCACGTTCCGAGTCTGTCTTCAGTGCGGTACCCAGTACGGCGTCGAGCAGCGCAACTGCCCTAACGACGGCAGCGCGCTGCTGCTGAAGGCTACCGATGATCCGCTCATCGGAAAGACGATCGCTGACCGGTATCTCATCAAGGAGCTCCTCGGCGTCGGTGGCATGGGACGCGTCTATGTCGCCGAGCATGTCGCGTTAGGCAGAAAGAGCGCCGTCAAGGTCATCAACCCGTCGCACGCCAACTCCGCCGAGGCGATCAGCCGCTTCAACCGGGAAGCCGCCAACGCGAGCCGCATCAATCATCCGAACGTCGCCCAGATCTACGACTTTGGTGAGAGCGACGGAGTACTCTACCTCGCGATGGAGTTCATCGAGGGAGAGGCACTCGCGACGACGATCGAGCGGCTCGGTCCCGTGGCGGCGCCTCGCGCCGCCAACGTCACGATGCAGGTCGCCGACGCCCTCGCGGCCGCGCACCAGCTCGGGATCGTCCACCGCGACCTCAAGCCCGAGAACATCATGATCGGGCGCAAGCACGACGGCACCGATTGGGTGAAGGTGGTGGACTTCGGCATCGCAAAGACGATGGAACCGGAGATGGGCCAGAACGTCACCACCGTCGGTGTCTCGTTAGGAACGCCCGAGTACATGAGCCCCGAGCAGTTTGCCGGTGAGAAGCTCGATCACCGCACGGACATCTATTCGCTCGCGCTCGTGTTGTTCAACATGCTCACGGGTCAGCTTCCGTACCCGAAGGTCACGTCGAAGGAAACGCTCGTTAAGCGCCTGACGACGAATCCCGCGCCGCTCGCCCAGATCCGTCCGGACCTCCCCTGGCCTCCGGGGCTGCAGACCGCGCTCGATCGCGCGCTCGCGCCCGATGCGGCCGAGCGCTATGGACGCGTGTTGGACTTCGCCGCCGACGTCGTGCGCGCCTCCGAACGCCAACCGGTGATCGCGCAACCTCGTGTCGTCGCCCCGGCGGCAACGACACCCGTGAGCGTCGAGGAGCAGCCGGAGCCGGTGCGGTTTGCGCCACCGGCGCGTCAGCCCATCTGGCCGATCTTTGCGTGGGTGATTCTGGTCGCGGCAGTCATCAGCGGGTTCGTCTTCACGCGACAGATCGAGCAGATGCTGGGGATACTCCCGTCGAACAATGGCACGACACCAATCGTGTCTCCGATCGCGACGACGACGGATACGGTGCCGCAGGTTTCCGTGATTCCCCAAGGCGAGCAGGCCGACTCGCTGGCCGTGCCGTCTCCCATCGGTGGACACGGGACGGTCCAGAAGCCGTCTACTCAGCCTAACGCCAACAAAGCTACCGCGCCCGCGCAGACGGCTTCCGCTCCCGCGCCGCCGCCCAACGCGGTGACCACGCCTGCGACTCAGCAGGCGCCGGCGCAAACAGCACCAGCGACGCCGCCACGAACTGATTCACTCTCGCCGCGATCGCTGTTGCGCCATCCGTGGCTGCGCGCGGACGGCGACTCCTCGTCCCCGCGCGGGTTGGATGAAGGCATCGCGCCGGACGAGCTGCGTCGACTGCGACTCGAGGAGGTGCAGGGCCACCTCGTCCTCACGCGACGATTTGCTGCTCGCGGCGACGTCGCGCACGCGCGCGCCTCGTATCGCGATGCCTCCGAAGAGGCGCGCGGTCTCGAGCTCGGCGAGCGGACGTTGAGCCAGCGTCTCAACCTGATGCTGAGCATCGCGCAGCGCGACGCGATGCAGGCCTGTCAGGCGGCCAAAGCCGACACGTTGAATCCGTTCGCGGCGCAAGTGGACTGCGGCCAGCTGTTCGCCTGGTAGCGTCGTGCCCTGAATGCCGCGACGACGGATCGCGATCGGGCAACAAGGAAATCACGAATCACGCAAATGGCTCGAATCGTCTTGCGACGGGAGAGCTCCCACGCCCGGCACAAACAACCTGAGTATTGTGCTCGCACGAAGGGACTGTCTCGCCACGGCGAGCCATTTGCGCAATTCGCGCGATTCGTGATTCGATTATCTGATGCATCGCGATCTCGGCGCGGCATGCCAGTGCTCGCGAGGAGGCTAGGGCGACGTGTTAGGCGCTTGGCCGTCACGGCGCAGCAAACACGTATCAGAGAGCACAAGCCCTTATCCCTTAGCCCCCAAGCCCCTAAATTTCACAGATTCCTAGGCTCGCGACGGTGCAGCGGGATAGCTTGCCTCTCGTCTCACGCTCACCGGAATGTCCAAGCCCACCATCGCCGTCGTCGAGGACAACGCGGATAACCGCCTGTTGCTCTCGGCTATCCTCGGCAGCCGATATCAAATCGTCGAGTACGACAATGGCCCCGAGGCGCTCGAGGGGCTGGCGCGCTCGCTTCCCGATCTCGTGCTGCTCGATATCTCGCTTCCTGGCATGGACGGGAACGAAATCCTCACCGAGATCCGTCGCGATGGCCGCATGCGCCACCTGCCGATCATCGCGCTCACGGCGCACGCGATGGCTGGCGACCGCGAGCGCTTCCTCGATGCCGGATTCAACGACTACATCACCAAGCCGATCGTCGACGAGTCCTTGCTCGTCAATGCGATCGAGCGCTGGCTTTCCGGTGGCTGACAGGTCGCGGTCCCGCTGCTAGTATTTCGCGACCCGGTTTGGTTCGTCCTCATAGTGCTGTCCCCCCGAGGACCCTCCCCCGACGTTCCCGCCTCAGTCGTTTCTCTCATGAAGTTCGACCGCATCTTCTGGCAGCGCGCCTTCCTAGCCTTCACGACGGGTCTCTTTCTCTCGTGCGCCGCGCGTATGTCCGAGAAGGAATCGATGTTCCCGAGTGCGCCATCAGGATTCTTAGGGCGTTGAGCGTGGCGCGTGGTACAACGTTTGTCATCCCGAGGAGCGAAGCGACGAGGGATCTGCACTTCCGCAGTCACGAAGTGCAGATCCCTCGCTGCGCTCGGGATGACAGTAGGCTGAATCCCGCGTCCCGCACGACGCGCCACGCTCAACGCGCCGCGCGTCACGCTTCGCGCAATGCCACCATTGGCGTTTGCCGGAACACCTCGCGTCCCGTTGCCAGGCCGATCGTGATCGCGAGCAACACCATCGCGAGTGCGACGAGGAGCACCGGGATCACCGAGGGAGCGAACGCGACATGGAAGATCCAGTGTGTGAGCGCCCATGATCCGCCGAACGAGAGCACCACGCCGGCCAGGCTGCCCAGCACGCCGAGCACGGCATACTCGGCCAACATGATGCGGCCGATCTGACGGCGCGTCGCGCCGAGTGTCTTGAGGAGAACACCCTCGCGCAGCCGCTCGCGGCGTGTCGCCGCCACGGCGCTGAACAGCACCGGGATGCCTAACGCGAGACTCACGAGCGCCATGAATCGGATCGCCATCGTAACCTTGCCGAGCACGTCCATCACCGTGCGCTGCACGAGCGAGAGGTCGATGGTCGAGACGTTCGGATAAGATTTGACGACACCGCGCTGAACACGCGCCACGGCCGTCGCGCCCGGCACCTGCGAGAGAATCACGAACTGACGCGGCGCATTCTGAAGCGCCCGTGACTGAAACACGGCGAAAAAGTTCGGCTCGAATCGCGCCCAGTTCACGTCGCGGAAGCTCGTCACCCGCGTCGGGACCTGAACGCCCTGCACGTTCCACGTCACCGTGTCGCCGATGTGGAGTCGCATCTCCCGCGCGACGCCGACCTCGATCGACACCTCGGGCAGCACGGTCGAATCGGTCGTCGGCGTAAACCATTTGCCCTCGACGATTTTCTCCGACGCGGTCATGTCGTCGCGATACGTCGAGCGATACTCGCGCCGCAGCGGCCACCCTGACCGCCGCTCGCGTCGTCCGTTCGGCGTCGACACACTGTCCGCCATCAGCTGCGCGGCGGTGCGCCCATTGATCGACGCCACGCGCATCGACACCAGCGGCACCTGTTGTACGACGCCGAAACCGTTCGCGCCTATGATCGAATCGATCCCCGCCGCCTGATCCTGCTGCACGTCGAAGAAGACGAGATTCGCGCGCGCCTGCATGAGCTTCAGGTCCAGCGTCTTGAGAAGACTGTGATGTACCTGATAGAGAGTGCTCATCAAGAACACGCCGAACCCCAACGAGAGCACGACGGACCGTGTCTGATTCCCGGGGCGATAGAGGCTCGCGATGCCCTGGCGCAGCACGAACGGCCACCGCGGGCGCACCGCGCGGCGCGCCAGCGACGAGAGGAGCACCGCGCTCCCGAACAGGGCGCCGACGGCGAACATGATGGCAACACTGAATCCGATGCCACGCCGCACGTCGCCTGCCCGTGTGAGCGCCAGCAGCACGACGCTTCCCACGATCGCGAGCGACACGCCGATGCGCAGCGGGTCGAGACGGCTGAGTCGAAGCACGAGCGCGTCTGCCTCGCGTCGGAGCGCCTGCAGGGGCGACACACGACGAATCGCGACCAGCGGCCGAAGCGCGAAAACGAGCGCCACCCATACGCCGACGGCGAGGCCAAGGCCGATCGAGGCAGGCGCGAGGTGCACGCTGACGTCCACCGGTAAGAAGTCCTGCAACGCCCGCGGTAATAGCAGTTGGAAGACGATGCCCAACGCTCCGCCAAGCGCCGCGCCAAGCAACCCCATCACCGCTGCCTGGGCCACGTAGATGCCAAGCACCTGCCAGCTCGTCGCGCCGAGACAGCGGAGCACGGCGACGGTGTCGATCTTTCGCATCACGAAAGCGTGCACGCCGCTCGCGACGCCGATCCCGCCAAGCAGCAGGGCAACGAGCCCGACGACGCCGAGGAAATCCCGGAGCTGGTCGATCGCCTGCGTGAGATTGACCTCCGTGTCCTTCACCGTCCGCACGCGGACTCGCTCGCCGGTCACGACGTGTCGAACGCTCGCCGCGAACTTCGTTTGATCCGCGCCGTTAGGCAGCCGAAACAGCGTCTCGAAGTCGGCGCGGCTGCCGAAGACGAGGAGCCGCGTCTCCGGCACATAGCGCTCGGGGATGTAGACACGCGGCCCGACGGTCGCGCTGATGCCGACCTCGCCCGGGACGTTCTTGAGCGTTCCGGTGATGACGAATCGCGCCATGCCTAACGTCACCGTGTCGCCGATGCGGGCGTCGAGCGAGACGAGCAGCGCCGGATCGACCACCGCGTGCGCGCCGTCCTGGATCGATGGCCACGCCGAGTCGGGATCGCTCGTGATCCGGCCGTAGAACGGATAGCCGACACTCACCGCGCGCACCTGCACCAGGCGCGTGCCGCCTGAGCGCGGCACAAGGGCCATGGACGCAAAGTTCGTCGATTGCGCCTCGGCGATGCCCTGCTGCTTCAGCGAGTCCAGCACGCGCACGGTGCGAGCGCTGTAGCGCTCGCCCGACG
>DATEHJ010000559.1:0-10272 GCA_035279645.1 Gemmatimonadaceae bacterium | reverse complement strand
CGAAGACAGCGGTCGGCGAGCGAGCATCTATGTGATGCGGCCGACCCGCATTCGCGTGGCGGCGATCTCGAGCAACCAGCTCGTGACCGCTATCCGCCGCGCCGCTGGCGATCCGTTCCCGAGCAATCGTGCACACGAATTCTCTACAAAGCATAGGGGAGTATGGCCATGAGCTATGACAGGGCACCGGCACCGCGCTCTCAACCAGCAGCGACATCCAGATGAGCCGTCCAAAAGCAGGGTGGGGCCTCGGGACTCGCCGACGTTCTCTGCGTGATCCTCGAAAAGGGGATTGTTGTAGACGCATGGGTTCGGCGCTCCGTTGGTGATCTGGTTGTTCGTCGTGTCGACGCGAATCGGTCGGGAAGCGCTCTGCCTAACGCTCTCGAAGGTGCCGGGGCCTGGCGCCGACTATCTTCGCACCTCGTAACGAAGCTCCACCATCCCGTTCCGGTAGGCGTTGACCTCCGCCAAATGGAGCGCGACGTCTCCGTCGAGTTTTCCGAAGAATGGAATCCCGGCGCCAATCAGGACCGGCACGATCGAGTAGCGAACTTCGTCGGCGAGCCCGTGGCGAAGACACTCGGCGGTGACTTCACCGCCTCCAACGACCCAGATGCTGCGGAACCTCGGGCGGAGTCGCTCGTTCACGAACTGTGGGAGATCGCCCGAGTGGAACTCGACGGTATCGCGGACCCGTCGCAGCTCGCGACGAGTGAGGACGAAGGTGGGTTTGTCGCCGTACGCCCACCCGAACCCTTTGGCCTCGAACCTCAACGCGGTCTCATATGTCCGCGATCCCATGACGTAGCAGTCGATCGTCTCGAGGAAGCTCGCGACGAATCCGGGATCCATGGTCTTGCCGGCGGCGAACTCGTCGGATGTCTCGAGCCAGTCGACGCTCCCGTCCTCTCGAGCGATGAAGCCGTCGAGGCTCGCCGCCATGTGGAGGGTTACGCAAGATTCAGTGTTTGCCAAATTGTCTCGTCCTCCTTTGTCGAGTGCTGGCGACCGCCATTCCCTCGAGATGAAATTGACGCAACAACGCCACGAACCGAGGCGACCCGCGCACCAGATTGTACGCACTGTCCCGGAGAGGAATGTACGATGCCCACATCGGGCCACTCTCGAGCGCCGAGCGCTCGAGTGCGTCGAGCGCGGCCGCGCTGTCCCCAGTTGCGAGCCGCACAGTCGCGTGCGCAACGAGCGCAAACCAAGGCCGCGGCGAGGTCGCGCCCGCGTGCAGAAGCTCGTCGACCACGAGGCGACCGACTCTGCCGGTGGCGCCAATTACGAGGATGGTGCTCTGTAGCACTGCGATCAAAGGTACGATCCAACGGGAAGCCGAGACTGAGATCTGAGAACTGAGATCTGAGATCGGTCATTCTCGCGTTGGCGGGCGCGCATCTCACCCAGGCCTGGCGAGTCCAGAATCGAGACACGGAGGCTCGCGATGCCAGACGTGAGACCGTGGCTTGGTCTCACGTCGCGCGCCTCGAGCCTCCGTGTCTCGCGTCTGGACTCGCCATCATGGGTGAGACGCGAGTCAAGCGCTTCGAAAAAGAAGGATCTCATATCTCACATCACGGGTCTCAGTCTGACTGCTGACGCGCGTTTCGTGGCAACCTCTACGCCGACGTCGAACTGGCGCCTTTCCCACGCGCATCATAGCGTAGCGGCATGTCCATCGCCGCTGATTCGGCGGGCGCAAGCGACGAGCTGTACGAGCGCGTGTACGACGAGCTCAAACGGATGGCTCGCGCCCATCGCCGCCGCGCGGACGGACGGTCGACGCTCTCGACGACGGAGCTCGTCCATGAAGCGTACCTCAAGCTCGGTGCGGAGGACGGGACGCGATGGGAGGCCAAAGCGCACTTTTTCGGCGCCGCCTCACGAGCGATGCGGCAGGTGCTCGTCGACTTCGCGCGCCGCCGGCGCGCCGCGAAGCGCGGCGGCAGCGTGACTCGCGTGTCGCTCAAGGACGGCGACGCGACCCTCGAGCTGCAGCTCGACGAGATCATCGCGATCGACGACGCGCTGAACCGGCTCGACGCCGTCGACGAGCGGCTCCGCCAGATCGTCGAGCTCCGCTTCTTCTGCGGCTTCGGCGAACGCGAGGTCGCCGAGCTGCTCGGCGTCACGCCACGAACGGTCCAACGCAACTGGCTCAAGGCGCGACTTCTTCTGCTGCGTGAGCTCGCGCCGAATGAGGACACCACGAGCTGATTGATATGGAGTCAGAGTACTGGAAAAAGGTCGAGCGCATCATCGACGTCGCGCTCGAGAGGGATCCGTCGCACTGGCCCCGCGTGCTCGATGACGAGTCGAAGGGCGACCTCGCGTTGCGCCAGGAAGTGGCGAATCTGCTGAGCCGTTACACGGCGGCTCGATCGTTTATCGAATCTCCGCCGGCCGAGGCGGCCGCTGCACTGGTGGCCGAGGCGAAGGAACCCGTGGAGCATTTCGAGGGGCGTCGCATCGGCGCGTATCGTCTCGCGAGGCAGATCGGGCAGGGCGGGATGTCGCGCGTCTTTCTCGCCGCGCGCGCTGATGGCGCGTTCGAGCAGCAAGTCGCGATCAAGGTGTTGCGACCGGGACTCGACTCCGAGATCGATCTCGATCGCTTTCGCGCCGAGCGCCAGATACTGGCGACGCTCAATCATCCGAACATCGCGCGGCTGCTGGACGGCGGCATCACCACCGACGGCACGCCGTATCTCGTGCTCGAGTACGTCGACGGCGAGGCAATCGACGCCTACTGCGACGCGCGCGCGCTCGGCGTGCGCGAGCGTCTGAGACTGTTTGCGTCCGTGGCCGACGCGACCGAAGCGGCGCATCAAAGCCTCGTCGTCCACCGCGACCTCAAGCCGTCGAACATTTTCATCACGAAGGGTGGCGTGGTGAAGCTGCTCGACTTCGGGTTGGCGAAGCTACTCGAGCCGGTGAGCGGCCGCGCCGCTCCGCCGACGCATCCGGGACAGCGGTGGCTCACTCCCGAGTATGCGGCACCCGAGCAAATCACCGGCGGTGCCATTACGACACTCACCGACGTGTATCAACTCGGTGCGGTGCTTTACGAGTTGCCCACCAGCAAGCCGCCGTTAGGCGCCCGCGACCGAAGCGTGCACGAGCTCGAAGAAGCAGTGGTCAAAGACGATCCGGCGCTACCGTCCGCCGTGGCGCCCGAATCGAGACGTCGCGCGCTGCGCGGCGACATCGATGCGATCGTGCTCAAGACGTTGAGCAAGAAGCCGGAGCTACGCTATGCCTCGCCACGCGCGCTCGTCGACGACTTGGGGCGGTATCTCGCCGGACATCCGGTGCTCGCCCGCCGACAAACCATCGGCTACCGCGCACGAAGGTTTGCGCGTCGGCATCGCTCGGGACTGGCGGTCGCCGCGATCGGAGTGATGCTGCTCGCGACGTACGGCGCAACCGTGGCCGCGGATCGACGTCGCATCCATCGCGCGCTCGACGAGGCGACTGCGGGCACCCACCGTGCCGAGCAGGTGACCGACTTCATGCTCGGCCTCTTCGACGCGAGCGGCGCCGGACAATCACTCGGCGATACGGTCAAAGCGCGTGCGCTCCTCGAGCGCGGTCTCACGCGTGCGCACGAGCTCTCAGGACAACCGGCGTTGCAAGCACAGATGCTCGATGTCGTCGGGCGTCTCGAGACGACACTTGGCGAATACGATCGCGCGCGTCCCGTCCTCGAGGAAGCGCTTGCCTTGCGGCGGAAGGTCGACGGAGATGTTCACCCCGACGTCGCGACGAGCCTCGAGTCGTTGGCGTGGCTCGAGTATGATCAGGCCAACTACGCCGAAGCGGCGAGGCTCCGTCGCGAAGTTCTCGCGATGCGACGTCGCCTGTTCGGCGATTCCGACACGAAGACGACGACGGCGCTGCTCGAGCTCGCATCCGCGATGCATGCGCAGGGCGATTTTCGGAACGCGCAGCCGCTGCTGGACGAGTGGGTGGCAATCGTGTCGCGACAACGCCCCGAAACCACCGACCTTCGGGCCCGCCAGCTCTCGGATCTCGCCACCATCTACGAGGTGAGAGGCAAGCCCGACATCGCCGAGCGCATGGATCGTGAGTCGGCGAATATCAACCGGACGCTCTATGGCGAGCGACACGCGAAATACGCGAACGCGCTCGTCAATCTCGCATGGACCGTTGCCAACACCCGAAGGTTCGCCGAGGCGGATTCGTTGCTGCGTTATAGCATCGACATCTTGCGCGAAGCGTACCCCACCGGCCACCCCGACTTGGGTGCCGCGCTCCGGACACAAGGCGCCATATTCGACCGCCAACAACGATACGCCGAGGCCGAGGCCCCCTTGCGTGAAGCCGTCGACATGGCGCGGCGCTTCGAGGGCCCGAACAGCCCGCGCGTCACCGATGGCGAGCTCGATCTGTCTATCGCACTCACGATGACCAGCCAGTATGACCAATCACTCGAGGTGGCGCGTGACGCGACGCGAATTCTTCGCTTGAAGTATCCAGCGACGAGCCCCTTGGTGCTTCGCGCTGACATCCATATCGCCGAAGCGCTTCGCGGGAAAGGCAGGTACGTGGAGGCCGAGTCGCTACTGTTGCCGGCGTTCAAAGCGTTCGAGAGTGGACGCGGGTTCTCCAAGCGACCGCGTGAACACGCCGTGGACGCACTCGTGCGCCTCTACCAGGCGCAGGGCCGGAGCGCTGACGCGGCAAAGTACGAGGCGCTCCGGCGGCCACGATGAAATCAGAGTATTGGAAAGAAGTCGAGCGCATCATCGACGTCGCGCTCGAGAACGATCCGTCGCATTGGCAGCGCGTGCTCGACGAGGAGTCCAACGGCGACGTCGCGGTGCGGCAGGAAGCGGCGAATCTACTGAGCCGGTACACGGCGGCGCGATCCTTCGAGGCGATCGCCCTACTTCGTCGCTATGAAGGCAGCGATGGCGCTACAACGCTGCGCTGATCGATTTGTCTTTCACCCTATCGATGACAGCAGGCTACACCGAGGCGGCCGCGCTCGCGCGCGAAGCAATTCAGAATCTTCGAAAGAAGTACCCGCCGACCAACCCACTCGTCGTGCGGACCAACATCTCACTCGGCGACGCTCTTCGTGGCCTCGGGCGGTAGGCCGAAGCCGAATCGATCCTGGCGCCGGCGTTCAAGACCTTCGAGAGCGGACGCGGCTTCGGCAAAACGGCCCGCGAATATGCGTTGACCGCGCTCATTCGGCTCTACACCGCGCAAGGACGCACTGCCGACGCGGCAAAGTACGAGGCGCTCCGGCGGCCGCGCTGAGCGCGTGTCGTATCTCAGAGAGCAATTCCGCATGTCGTCGGAGGGGGATAAGTGAGCGATGAGGCTACCCGTCCCCCGCTGCCGCCACTCGGAGACTCGCCATGGTCCACCGCTTCGTCGTTGTCGCGCTCGCCGCCTCGTCGCTCGCCGCCTGCTCAGACCGCACAACGCCCACGTCTCCGCGACTAGCACCGAGCCGCGCGCTCTCGGACAAAGTGCCGTCGAGTACCGCGCAGCTCGTGAGACTGATGGCCGCCGGCCGCGGCATCGTCCCACTGCCGAAGGCGCCGAGGGTTCGGCCGAAGCTGGTTCGACTCGGTCAAGCGCTCGCCTTCGACAAGATCCTGAGCGGCAATCGTGACATCTCGTGCATGACCTGTCACCTGCCGGCGTTCGCGACGGGAGACGGAAAGTCACTCTCAGTCGGCCAAGGAGGGATAGGACTCGGCCCCACGCGCGAGCATCCCAACGGCGTGTTCATCCCGCGCAACGCGCCGCCGCTGTTCAATCTCAACGCGATGATGCATCTCTTCTGGGACGGACGCGTGTCGGTGGACGCCGCCGGCACCTTCCACACGCCCGCCGGCGATCAGCTCACGCCGGGGATGACTCGCGTGTTCGAGTTCGGCGCGATCTCCGCGCTCGGACTGTTCCCGGTGACCAATCGGAGCGAGATGCGCGCCGCGTTAGGCGACAACGAGATCGCGAACATCTCCGACGACGACCTCACGGGCATCTGGGCCGCGCTGATGCGCCGGCTCGGCGCGATTCCCAAGTACCGCCGGATGTTCGAGGAGGCATACGAGGGCACCAAGTTCGACGACATGAACTTCGCGTACGCGTCGAACGCGATCGCCGGGTTCATCGTCGATCGGTTCACGTTTGCTAACACGCCGTGGGATCGATTCCTCGACGGCAACGATCACGCGCTCAGCGACGAGCAGCTCGCCGGCGCGCAGACGTTCCTCACGCTCAAGTGCTCGATCTGTCACACTGGCGCGACGTTCAGCGACGAACAGTTTCACGATGTCGCGGTGGCGCAGATCGGACCGGGTGAGGGCGACGGACCCACTGGGCGCGACGATTTCGGCCGTCTCAGAGTGACGGGCGACGCATCGGATCTCTATCGCTTCCGCACGACGCCGCTCCGGAACGTCGAGCTATCGGGCCCGTACGGCCACAACGGCGCGATCACGACGCTTCGCGCATTCGTCGAGCATTACAGCGAGTCGGACACGAAGCTGTTCGCCTACGATGTCACGCAACTCGAGCCGCGCCTTCAGGGAACACTGCTCAACACGCAGACGGCGATCCTCGCGCAACGCGATACTCTCTTGAACGGAGTCGTGCTGACCGATGCTCTCGTGGATCAGTTGATGGCGTACATGAGCGCGTTGACGGACAATGCGGCGCGCGACTTGTCGAAGTCGGTGCCGAAAAGGGTTCCGAGCGGATTGCCGATAGATCGTCCATGACACAATGCCAGGCGTGAGAGTATGGCTCGGTCTCACGTCGCGCGCTTCGAATCTCCCTGTCTCGCTTGGATAAAGAGGGATCTCACGTCTCCCATCACGAATCTCAGTCTGAGCTTTCGTCTCGACACGGGTTGCCCTTCGATGCGCTCGTTCCGCATACTCCCAGTTCAAATACTCCGAGGGACGGCATGGCGCACGCGGGCGCAGTGATCGAGAATCCGGTCGTCGGCGACCGAATCGTCTTCCTTCGGACTACCGCCGATACGGCCGGCGAGCTCCTCGAGTTCGACCTCTTCGCGCGAGCCGGCGCGCAAGGGCCGCCAGAACACGTGCATCCTCAAGCGACCGAGCGCTTCGAGGTCGTGCAGGGCGTTCTTCGTGCGCGCGTGGCTGGTGTCGAGAAGACCGTCGAGGTGGGCGAGTCACTCGTCATTCCGCCAGGGACACTCCACAGCTGGTGGAATTCAGGCGCCGCCGAAGTCCAGGTGCGCGTTCAGCTCACGCCCGCCGGTCGCAACGAGACGTTTCTCGAAACGATTTACGCCCTCGCTTCGTCGGGGCGGACCAATAGCAAGGGCATTCCTGGATTTCTGCAGTTGTCCGTCTTCGCGCCATCGTACTTCGATACCAATCACATCGTGCGTCCGCCGCTCTTCGTCCAGAGAGTTGTCCTCGGCATGATCGCGCCCCTCGCGCGACTGTTAGGGTACCAGCCGGACTGCCCGTATCCCTACAAAGCTGACACCACGTCGGTGCGACACTAGCGACGTGTCAGTGGCCTTGCCGACAATGTCAGACGCGTGAGTCGAAACCGAGACTGAGATCTCAGAACTGAGATCTGAGATCGATCCTTCTCGCAATGGCGTGCGCGCGCATCTCACCCGGGCTCGGCGAGTCCAGAATCGAGACACGGAGACTCGTGAAGCCAGACGTGAGACCGTGGCTTGGTCTCACGTCGCGCGTCTCGAATCTCCGTCTCTCGCGTCTGGACTCGCTGTAGCGGGTGAGATGCGAGTCGAGCGTTTGGAAAAGGAAGGATCTCAGGTCACACATCACGAGTCTCGGTCTCACCGGAAGCAGTCTGCCGATCGAAAGTCCGTAGCACTGAAATCTCGGCAACGGTAATCGATTCGTAACCAGCACATAATTGCACTGCGCCTCAGCGATGGCGTACCGTTGCTCGTCACGCTTTTGCGACGGTTGATGCCGAGACCTGCCGCCCGTCAATTCCACTCTGAAGCGCCGTCCATGCGCGTCCTGCGCTGGATCGTTCTGCCGTTCCTCGCGGTGCACATCGTGCTGGCGACGTTCTCGGGCTACCGGGCGATTTGGCAGATCCGCCGGCTCGATATCCGGGCGAGCAATGCCGTATTGCAACCGGGCGACACGGTCGGTTTCGAGCTGGAGTCGTGGGGCCGTGTGGAGTCAGATGCGCAGCTCGAGCTCATTCAGGCCGGCGTGGCCGAGACGCTCGCAACGAAATTCTTGCCGCGCAATCACAATGCGTCGTACGATCCGCGTCCACAGCGGGGAGCCGCGTCCGTCGTGCTGACGCCATCGACGCTCGCGCGCTTCACAACGGGTTCGGCGATCCTGCGCGCGACGGCATTTGGGTCGATGCAATGGCTGCGGACGCCGCCACCGACGATTCGCGAACAGCGCGTCCAGCTCGTCGCGCGACGACGTGATAGCCGGCCGGGCGCCGCACTGCCGCTTCACATCGCGACACCGGCTCACAGGCGCCCGCTTTGACCTCTCCTTGATTCGAAACCAAGAAAGAGCATTCTCGTATGGGTAGCCCATATGAGGTCCCGAGCGTACCGCGAACCAACAGGACGGTGTCACATGAAACCCAGCATCATGCTCAGCGTGACGTCTCTCGTCTCGATCGTCCTGTTGTCGCTCCACATCGCTGAGGACATCGTGCTCGGTTTTGCGAACGGAGGCCTCACGAATCTCGTCGGCATCGGGATTCTCGTCGTCTATCTCTGCGGAACGCTCCTGTTGAGCGACCGGCGATCGGGCCTGGTCATTGTCCTCCTCGGATCGATTATCGCCGCGGGCATACCCGTGATCCATATGACCGGTGCGGGGCTCGGCGTCAAACGATCCGCCGGAGCCTTCTTCTTCGTCTGGACGCTCTATGCACTCGGTGTGACCGGGGCTTTTGGCGTCATCCTCACGCTCCGTGCACTTCGGGGCGCGCGCGCATTGCAGTCGCCAACAGGTCCGGGAGTGGAGCTACCTAACGAGTGATCATGCACGGCGGTCACGGACTTCACACTCGATCACGCTTCTTTTCGGAATACTGACCGTGCCGGCGGCGTCGATCTCGAAGCACGCGCCGGACGAGATTCCCTCGCCGGAAATTGCTGACCACGTAGCAGCCGGGCGCGAGGGACACCGGGGCCGTCGCGAGTGACCAACCCCGCCGGCGGTTGGCAGTAAGCAAACGCCGCGGCCCGGCCCTCTGGGCGGGCCCGTCCCGCAGCCAACCAGAATATCTTCTCGCCGACACGCTTCTCGCTCGGGCCAACTCCGCACGCACTCACTCGCACGAGTCGGAGATCCGCGACTGGCTCCTTGCTGCCTCGTGTGCGTCCAATCCCAAAAACCGAAGCTGTGTGGCTGTCGAGCCGTCAGCGACCCAGACTGCGGAGGGACGCATGCAGCTCGTAACGAGAAGGGCAAGGACGGCCATCGTCGTAAAACGACGCATTCAGGGACTCTCTCCAATTCGATATTCGACGCTTCCCAACGCCCAAGTTCGGCTGTAGCGGTTCGGTTTGGCGAATTTAGAGTTTGATCACTGTGGGGTTTCCAGCGGGTGCTTGCTCCGCTCGTAGAACTCGTTCTGAAGCCGCAGACTCTCCTGGTCCGCCTTGACGGCGCGGATCGATTGCACGATGGCGTTGATCCACGTCTTCGCTTCGAAGTCGCCGAGCTCGCGCGACGCAACCCCGCCTTCACCGGCGTAGTGGTTCGGGAATCGAGCGTACCACCAGATGCCGGTGTACAGACCGTCCGGCAGCTTCACGCGCGCCTGATCGGCACCCGATTCCTGCGACGCCCGGTCGAGGTGCACGAGATCTGGTCGCGCGATCATGCTCATCGATGTTTCGCTCTCACCGGCGTGCATATCTGTTGCGGGATTCGACTTGTGCTTCGGTTCGCCCGGCCCGCTACGCGCCAGTCCCTGCACGTACACGACATAATCGTGCGGCGCCTCGAGCTGCGTCTGTGCGAAATAGGGCAGCAGGCTGTTGTTGCCACCGTGGCCATTCACGATGATGATCTTCTTACAGCCATTGCGGCCCATCTCGTCTGTCGTCTCCTGCAGCATCTGGAGCTGGAGACTGCGGCTGTACGCGACCGTTCCGGGCTCGTGCTTCGCCTCGAAGATCTGGCCGAAGTAGTACTCGGGAAACACGACCGCGTATTCCTGCTGAGCGGCGTTGAGGGCGGCGAAACGCACGTTGAGCAGATCGTTACCGAGCGG
>DATEHJ010000558.1:0-2522 GCA_035279645.1 Gemmatimonadaceae bacterium | reverse complement strand
CTTCCACAGCTCCATCAATGTCCGCCCTCCGCAGTATGACGGAGACGCGGGCGACGAACGCACGATCTTCAGCGCCGGCAACTTCGCCTGGAGCACGGGCCTCGGTCTACGGATCGGATCGCACGATGCGCGCTCCGGACTGTTCGACATCGGCATCCGATTTCGGCGCAACGCACGCGCGCATTACGCGAACGATCGGTCGCTCAGTAGTCTGTCGAGCGGGTACCTCGACGTGCGCCCATTCTACGGCTCAGCGAATGTGATCACGATTTACGCTGGCGCCTGGGTCGGGCCACATCGCCGGCGGTGACTTCAATGATCGGTGATTCCTGCTCGAACGGTCGCGATGTCGACCCGGCATCTCGATCGGCGAACACGTCAACACGAATCACTCGAATTGACCGAATCGCTCCGTGCTCGCACCAGCTGCGGTTCGCAATCGGTCAGAACTCGACCGGTGTGCAGTTCCCAAAGCATATCGTTCCGGTGTTCGGAGCTCTGAACGACGAGGGGTGATCCGCAAAATTCGAGTGATCCGTGATTCCTGCCGGCAGGCTCGCGATATCGACGTATTCTGCAACCGCGATCAGACTAGCGCTTGTAAAACTTCCCGCGGACGGCCCAGAGATCGGGAAAGAAACGCTGATCGATCGTACGCTGCAGATAGCGCGCGCCGAGCGTGCCGCCCGTGCCGCCCGTCGACGGACCGATGATGCGCTCGACGAGTTGCACATGTTTGAATCGCCACTGCGCGAACTGCTGCTCGTATTCGAGCAGCGCCTCGGCAAGGAAGAAGAGCAGGTTCGGGCCGGGACCAACGTACAACTGCTCGAGCGTCGTTTTCTCTTTCGCGAGCAGCCGCACGAACAGCTCTTGCAATGTCGGCCGCTCGAGCCGCCGCGCGACGATTGGGGGAATCGGCCCGTGCTCCTCGAGCGCGCGCATGAAATGAGCATCTCGTAAACCCGACGCCGCCTCGATCGCGCGAAATTGCACGCTCTGCGAGCCGCTCGACTCACCGAGGTAGCCGCGAAATTCCGCGAAATGCTGCGGCGGAAGCGTCTCGAGAGAATCCAACTGCGCCGAGACGATCCGCATCAGCGCGTTGAGGCGGTTCATGTGCCAGAGGGCCAAGCCCGCGTCCCCCCGGTCGAGGCAGATCGTCAGTTGATCGAGCTCGAACAGGATCGCCTTGAACCACAGTTCACTTGCCTGGTGCACGACGATGAACAACAGCTCATCAGGATGCTCGGGATGCGAACGGAGACGCTGGAGCGCGAGCAGCTCGTCGAGCGCGAGGTACGAGCCGTAGTCGATGGAATCGCTCAAAAGGTCGCCACCTCGAGCGCGACGATGTCGTCCACCATCATTGTCTCCACGGCGAAGAACGGCTCGCCGTACCGCCGACGTATCAATGCGCCGTAGTACGCGGCGTAATGGCGCACGACGTCATACAACGGCTCACCGTTCGGGTACACTTCACCCGCCTGCGTGACGCCTCCGAACTGCGAATCGTAGCACCGAACTGCCTCCAGCTTCTTCTCGAAGTCGTCGGTAATATCCACGACGAACGTCGGCTTCGGCGCATCCTGCCGGAACGAGAGCGTATGCACGATCTTGTGCGGCCGATACTTCGGCACGTCGGACGCGACCTTGGCCAAACCGGCAACGAAGCACGCGTCGCGTACGAGCTGGGAGGTCACGATGTGGTCCGGATGCCGGCCCGTTGGCGCGGGTGCGATCACAATGCGTGGTCGAAAGCGGCGAATCATGCGAGCCAGCCGCTCGCGCGTCGGTGGATCGTTGACGATACCCGCGTCGGGCAGATCCATGTTCTCGCGCGCGGCAAGCCCCATCACCTCTGCTGCTCGACTCGCCTCCGCGGCGCGCGTCGCCGCCGAGCCCCGTGTGCCCATCTCACCCTGCGTGAGGTCCACGACGGCGGTGCGATACCCCTGACGCGCTGCCTTGACGAGCGTACCCCCACAGGTCAGTTCGACGTCATCGCGGTGCGCCGCGATGGCGAGCAGATGCACGTCGCTCATTGAATTGAAATCGCGTCCGATGACTCGTCGTTCGTAAGGTGGGCTCAGCCCAGCTCACCGACCGAGCCAATGCCGAAGCTCGATAATCTACACGGCACCGGCGAAGTCGCGTGATCGCCCGGCCGGTGCCGAACCTTTTCGAACGCGCTCGGGCCGGTGCCGCGGAGAGAGAAACCGTGACCCTTTCCTTCGCGCGTCGATCAGGCGAACGAAAAACCCGCCGGTCTGACTGAAGCGTGTTCCGCGCACAAAAAGCACCCACCGCTGGAACTCAATATTCATCCGCGAGAACTGAACGCCGTTCCGGCCGTGCTTCGTCGCGTACCGCAGGAACCCGAGCGCGCACCGCAAGAACTCAAACCCGTACCGCAAGAACTCAAAAGCCACCGCACGAACTCGAGCGCGCACCGAATGAATGCAATCGCCTTCCGCACGAACTCAAATGCCACCGCGAGAACTCACAAGCGTACCGCACGA
>DATEHJ010000557.1:0-12074 GCA_035279645.1 Gemmatimonadaceae bacterium | reverse complement strand
CTCGCCGACAACCGGCACCGAGTGGCGCTGGCGGCGTCGTCATTACGACGCGTCAGCCGGATGGAGCGCGACGCGGGCTCCTTGGTCGCGCGATCGCCGAGGCGCGGCGGCATCTCCGGGTGTGGGATGTGACTCCCGATCCGTATCGATCCTGGATGCGCGCGGCCATACGCGCCGGTCGGGCGTTAGGCAGGCGCACGCGAGCCGACGTCGTCATTGCCTCCGGCCCACCGTGGACGGGGGTGCTCGTCGGCCATCGCATCGCGCGCACCATCGGTGTCCCGTTCATTGCCGACTTTCGTGACCCGTGGAGCAGTGGCTCGGGCGCGACCTGGCGCGCGGAAACTGACTGGGCGCAACGCCGGGTGGAGCGGTGGGAAGCGACCGTCCTTGGCGAGTCCGCGGTCGTTTGCTTCAACAGTCCACGCGTCGCTTCGACCGCGACTTCCATAACGCCGTTGGGCGATCGGGTGCGGGTGATACTCAACGGATCGGACGTCTCTCGACAGAACGCCCCAACGGTGGTGCCTAACGCGGCTCCGCTTCGCTTTCGGCACATCGGCTCGCTCTACCATGGTCGCAGCGTCGTGTCGTTGATCCGCGCGTTGGAAGAGTTGATTGCCGCGGGGAAGCTCCAACCCGAAGAAGTGTTGGTGGAGCTGATCGGCCACAAGGAGCCGGCGGCGGGACGCGCCGGTATCGGGGAAACGCGCGTTCCCGTCGAATTCATCCCGCATCTGAGATTCTCGGAAGTCAGCAAGCGGATGGCTGAGCCAGGGGTGCTCGTCGCGGTGCAAACCGAGTTGTTCGCGAACCAGATTCCGACCAAGCTCTTCGACTATCTGTGCACCGGTAATCCGATCTTCGTGCTGGGTCCGCGATCGAGCGCCGACTGGGATTTGGCGAGTCAGTTCGGGCGGTGCCACCATCTCGACCTGAATGTCACCGACCACAATCGAGCGACGGTCGAGCGGATCATCGACCAGTGGCGGCGGGGCGAGCTCCTTCAGGAGGCGTCTGCCGAGGACACGCGACATCTTGCAAAGCAACCCATCGGCGCCGAATTCGTGCGTCTGGTGGAAGACGTCGTCGCCGGCAGCCACCGGGCAACGGGCGGGAGCCGAGGTGGGGAAGAGCGGCCGGCAGGGAGCTACGATGCGGCGAGGGCGCGGGAGACCGGCGCGCTCGGCGATGTTCGGCGTGAAGTCTCCGCCCGTACCTAACGAGCTGTACGCGATCGGCTATTCGCGCGGCTCCGACCAGATGCGCACGTAGCCGAGATGGGTGGTGTTGCCGCCGGTGAAGATCGGACCAACCGCGGAGAGATTGTAGAGATACAGCGTGGCGCTCGAGCTCACCCAGGTGTTGCCACCCTGACTGACGTCGCGGCCGTTCACGAGCCCGGCGTCGAAGCCACCCGGGTCACCGATGAACTCCATCACTTTCACCGCCGGCTGCCCCGCGATCTGCATCCACTCCTCGACGCGGCCCGTTCCCATCGCCCCGTTGTTCATCGTTAGGCGCAAGATGGTCCGCCGCCAGCGATTGTCGATGAAGGACACGCCCATTGTCGCCCAGCTATTGCCACCCCAGTCCACCTGGCCAGCGCCCGGGCCCCAGTTCCGGTTCTGGCGATAGAACATGGGGTTCTGCGCATACATGCTGCGCGCGATCGCGCCGGTTCCGTAGTTCGCCTGCGGCGGAAGCCCGGGGAAGCGCGGCGTGTTGCCGTTGTTCGTGTAGTACTTGCTGCAGAGCGGATCCGCATCGCAGCTCGTCTGCTGCTGGGCGCCCAGGTAGTCCGGGTCCGTCTGATAGTTGAAGCGATCCGTTCCCGCGAACGGCTGGAAGTCAGCGATCTTGCCCTCGTACGGGCCACCTTCCCAACGCCACGCCCACTCGAGCACGATCGATTCCTTGGCGCTGCTCGCATTGAGATAGCGAGCCGGCGTGCTCTGAACCAACGTGAGTCCATGCTCCAGCGACTGGCCGGAGCCAGGTGCCTGTTGATAGTTGATGTCCAGCGTCTTCTTCCCGAACCACGGGTCGACGTTGTTCGTCGAAATGGTCTGGGATCCAGCGTTGCCGTTCAGCCACGGTCCACCACCGTCGGCGCGATTGATCTGGCCGACCTGACTCGCACTGCTGTAGGCGCTCCAGTCCTCGAATACGTGGAGCACGTGACTGTGGTTCGTGGAATCGAAGACCGGCACGCCCGGGCCGGGTCCGACGAGATCCCGAGTGATGGGAGCGTCGGCCGAACTGCACGCGGCAACCGCCGCGACGACGAGCGCGGTGACTAGCTGCATTGCCGGCCGCCACGTGGAGAACGCGTCACGATCGCAGTCTGGTACCTCGTTCAAGTTCTGCAGCTGAGTCACACAATGCCCAGACTGAGATAACACTCGGGAACGCAAAGAGCGAGTCCAAATCACGGCGCCCTCCCTGTCGTCACGACGACATCGTCGAAATAGAGCGAGCCGCCGTGCATGGTTCCCGTGTCGATCGTGATCGCCCAGAGCTTCATACCTGAGGTCGTGCGATAACGCACGTTCAGGTGAGCGATTTTCAGTACACCATCGACCCACATGCGCTGCCACCCATTCGCCACTCCAACGTCATTCAACTGAATCTCGACTTCGTACTGATGCCACGTATCGACTGTCGGCACGAAGTTCAGGTCGTAGTAAGTCGCTGGCGGATTGCTGGCTGCATCGAGCGCATAGTTACCACCACACATCGGCGGATTCTGAGAGAATTTGACCTCTCCAATCCAGTTCGTGTACGTCCGCAACGCGAATGCTGCCGGGTCGTTGAAGGCGTAAGCGAACATGAACTCCTGCTGATGGACGTTGTTGGGATCATCCGGGCAACTACCGGTGGTATTGTAGCCCACGCCGTATGAGCCCCATTGCGTCGTGGAGCCGCGGATGCCCCCGGCTCGAAGGCCCGGGTTGGTTGCCTGGTATTGCGACGTCCGGAGCATGCGGAAGGACAGGTACAAGTGCTCGTAGGGCGAAGTTGCCGCCGTCGACACGAAATGGCTGATCGCCGCGCCTTCGCCGGACAACTTGAGAATGTGTGAACCACTCACGGCGCCGATCCCTTCCGTGGCGGCACTAGCGATCGAAGCGCCGGTACCGACGATGTCCTGCCAACGGTTGGCGTCCGCGAGCGCGCCCGACTCGAAGTTGTCGAAGAAGAGCGTGTCGACCGTCGTCGTGACGGCGCTCACCGATACGTTCGCGCCGCCACTCTTCCCTTCGCTCGTCGCCGCAATCGTCGTGCTGCCGAGAGCGACAGCGGTGACAACGCCGCTGCCACTGACCGATGCAATGCCTGCGTTGCCACTCGACCAGGTGATGGTGCGACCCGTGAGCACGTTGCCGCTCGCGTCCTTCGTGACCGCCGTCGCCTGCGTCGTCTGACCAATCGTTAGGCTCGACGAACCCAGCGACACCGTTACCGACGCGACGGGTACGACCGTGACGCTGAGCGACGCCTGACCCGTTACGCCCTCGCTGGTCGCGATGACGTTGGCGCTCCCCGCGGCGACCGCGGTGACCACGCCACTGGCATTGACCGTCGCAACCGCGGTGTTCGAGCTGGACCACGTCACCGCTCGACCGCTCAACACGTTCCCCCCCGCGTCCTTGGTGACAGCCGTCGCTTGCGTCGTCTTGCCAGTCGTTAGGCTCGACGAGGCCAGTGAGACGGTCACCGACGCGACCGGGACGACCGTGACGCTAACCGATGCTTGACCCGTGACACCCTCGCTGGTCGCGATGATGTTCGCGCTCCCCGCGCCCGCACCGGTCACCACGCCATTGGCATTGACCGTGGCGACCGCGGTGTTCGAGCTGGACCACGTGATGGCTCGGCCGGTCAACACATTGCCGCCCACATCCTTCAATGTCGCGGAGGCTTGAGTCGTTTGACCCACATTCAGGTTGGACGAAGCCAACGAGACCGCAACGGAGGCCACAGGAGGCGGGGGGGTCGCCGTCACGGTCAGCGATGTTTGGGCAGTGACGCCCTCGCTGACAGCGCCGATATTGGTCGACCCGGTGGTGAGTGTCGTCGCGAGTCCGCTCGAGGCGATAGTCGCTACCGCGGTGTTCGAGCTACTCCATAAAACCAGACGACCGGAAAGCACGTTGCCCGCGGCGTCCTTGGCCGTCGCAGAATACTGTACCGTCGCACCGCGCATCACTGTCGTGCCTAACGGCGAGAGGACGAGCGATGCCACGGGAACCGGCGCGACCGTCGCCGTCACCGACGCGTGTTTCCCCTCGACCGTCGCCTGGACGACGGCCGAGCCCGCGGTGCGTGCCGAAACCATTCCGCTCGACGAAACTTGAGCGATGGTGCTGTCGGACGAAATCCAACTCACCGAGCGGCCGGAGAGGACATTGCCCGCCGAATCCTTCGCGGCGGCGCTGAGCTGGACCGATTTGCCAACCTGAGTTGAAACGCTCGGCGGCGAAATCGTGACGATGGCGACACTCGGCGGATTCGCGTTACCGTCGCCGGGTGTGGTCGCGGCCGAGCAGGCGCTGCCTACTACGGCAATACCGGCCGCGACCAATCGGGAAATTCGCACCATGTATTCGTCCTCCATGCGAGTGCAGTTCGGCGGCTCGACTGGCGTAGCGCGCTGATTCGTTCGCGCGCGGTAGCCTCGTAGCTTTGCGTCCCCGGCTTTCGCCGGGTTTGCCCTTGTCGCGCACCTCGTTGCGGAGGGGCGATCCTGCCGTGGAATGCTGAGTTAGAATTCCTGAATTTTGTTACTGCCGTGATTCCGACCAAATGCGGAAGTATCCGAGGTGCGTCGTGTTGCCACCCATGAAGATCGGACCGACCGCCGAGAGGTTATACAGATACAGAGTCGCGCTCGCGCTGATCCAGGTGTTGCCACCCTGACTGACGTCGCGGCCGTTCACGAGCCCGGCGTCGAAACCACCCGGGTCACCGATGAACTCCATCACTTTCACCGCCGGCTGCCCCGCGATCTGCATCCACTCCTCGATGCGGCCGGTTCCCATCGCGCCACTGTTCATCGTGAGGCGCAAGATCGTTCGACGCCACGTATTGTCGGCGAAGACGATGCCGATCGTCGCCCAGCTGTTGCCGCCCCAGTCCACCGAGCCGGTGCCATTGCCGTTTGGCGCCCAGTTTCGGTTCTGCCGATAGAACATGGGGTTCTGCGCGTACATGCTGCGCGCGATCGCGCCGGTTCCGTAATTCGCCTGCGGCGTGAGGCCGGCGAAGCGCGGCGTGTTGCCGTTGTTCGTGTAGTACTTGCTGCAGAGCGGATCAGCATCGCAGCTCGTCTGCTGCTGGGAACCCAGGTAATCCGGGTCCGTCTGATAGTTGAAGCGATCCGTTCCCGCGTAGGGTTGGAAGTCCGCGATCTTGCCCTCGTACGGGCCGCCTTCCCAACGCCACGCCCACTCGATGACGATCGCTTCCTTCGCGCTGCTCGCATTGAGATATCGAGCCGGCGTGCTCTGTACCAACGTGATTCCATTCTCCATCGACTGGCCGGAGCCAGGCACCGGCTGATAGTTGATGTCCAGCGTCTTCTTCCCGAACCACGGGTCGACATTGTTCGTCGAAATGGTCTGGGATCCAGCGTTGCCGTTCAGCCACGGTCCACCACCATCGGCGCGATTCTTCACGCCGACGTCGTTCGCCGTGCTGTACGCACTCCAATCTTCCATTACATGGAGCACGTGATCGGGGTTGGTCGGATCGTAGACGGGCACGCCCGGCCCCGGCGACACGACCGTCGTCACCGTTATTGCCGACGTACCACTCTTCCCTTCGCTCGTCGCCGTCATTGTTGCCGAGCCCTGCGCGACGGCGGTCACGAGACCCGTGCTACTTACCGTAGCAATCGAGGTCGCGCTCGAAGCCCACGCGATCGTACGTCCTGTCAGCGTGTTGCCTGACGCATCCTTGAGTGTGGCCGTTAACTGACCGGTGGAGCCAACCGGCAGGCTCAAGCTCGCCGGCGAGAGTGTCACCGTGGCTACCGGTGCGACCGTTACTGTTACAGACCCGCTGCCGCTGATCCCTTCACTGGTCGCGGTAATCGACGCGGTCCCCGCGGCTTTCGCCGTGACGAGACCCGACGAAGACACCGTCGCGACCGTTGTATTCGAGCTGGTCCAGGCAATCGCGCGGCCCGTGAGCACGTTGCCGCCGGCGTCCTTGGTGACCGCCGACGCCTGCGTCGTTTGCCCAGTCGTTAGGTTCTGAGAGTTCAGCGTAACCGTGACACTGGCGACCGGCACCTGGGTGACGGTGAGCGTCGCCGATCCGGTTACGCCACCGCTCGTCGCACTGATGGTCGCGGTGCCCGCGGTAACCGCCTGCACGAGCCCCGACGACGACACCGTTGCTACCGACGAAGAGCTGGACCAGGTGATGGTACGCCCGGTGAGCACATTGCCTTGAGCATCCTTTAACACGGCAGACGCCTGGGAGGTTTGCCCCGTGTTGACGTTTGCCGGGTTGAGCGTGACCGTGATACTCGCGACCGGCACCTGCGTGACCGTGACACCGGCCGAGCCGCTGATGCCTTCACTCGTTGCCGTAATGGTCGCGCTACCGGGGGCAACCGCTTGAACCGAGCCGGTGCTCGATACCGTCGCAACCGAGGTGTTCGAGCTCGCCCACGTGATGCTCCGGCCGGTGAGCACGTTGCCGGCGGCGTCCTTCGTCACCGCGTTAGCCTGCGTCGACTGCCCCTGGGCAATGTTCGACGCATTCAGTGTCACGGTGACGCTCGCCACTGGCGCCGCGACGACGCTGACCGATGCGGAGCCATTGACCCCTTCACTCGTAGCGGTGATCGTCGCGCTGCCTAACGCAACGGCCTGTACGAGGCCCGAGCTCGAGACGGTCGCGACACTTGGATTCGAGCTTGTCCAGGTGATGGCGCGACCCGTCAAGACGTTCCCGCTCGCGTCCTTCAATACCGCGCTGGCCTGTCCGGTCGAGCCGACGCTCAAGCTGGAGAAGCCTAACGACACACTCACCGACGCAACCGGCGCGGGCGAAGGCGTCGTGATCGTGACGCCGGCGCTGCCAACCTTTCCTTCACTCGTTGCGCTGATCGTCGCCGAACCAGCGGCGACACCAGTCACCATTCCCGTCGACGAAACCGTCGCAATCGCCGGCGCGGAGCTCGACCACGTGACGACGCGATCGGTGACCACGGCTCCCGTTGTGTCCTTCACGACGACCGCAGCTTGCGTCGTACCACCGACCGAAATCGACTGCGAGCCAAGCGATACCGCCACCGAGCCAACCGGCGCGGAGCCAACGACGATCGCCGACGACGCGGACAGGTTGTCCGCGCTCGCGGTGACGAGCGCATTACCGAGACGGATCGCCTGCACATCGCCGGAATCCGTGACCGTCGCAATAGTGTTGTCGGAGCTCTTCCAAGTGATCTGGACGCCCGAGATGACACTGCCGTTCCCGTCCCGCAACATCGCTGAAAGGCGTGTCTTTCCTCCCGGGACCAGCGTCGCGCGCGTCGGAGACAGGTTGATCGTCTCGACGCCAACTGGCGGAAGAGTAATTGGGCCGGAGGGAGTATAGACCTCGCGAGAAGAGCTCGCGTCGGAACAGGCTATGGCACCTGCAGCAACGCAGGCCGCCACAAGAATGGCAGTACGCATGGGGTGCGTCCTCCTATCGAGTGCTGTTCGGCGGCTCGACTGGCGTGGCGCGCTGGTGCCTTCTTGCGCGCGGTAGCCTCGAAGCTTTGCGTCGCCGGCTTTCGCCGGGTTTGCCCTTGTCGCGCACCTCATCGAGGAGGGGCGATCCTGCCGTTCCAGTGCTTCTTGCCTCACCGCGCGAAGATCATCCCGCTAACAGTGAGCTCCTGCGCGTCACGAGCCCTCGGTGCGAAATCCCGGCTGGTCATCGCCGATCGTGGTGACAATTCCGACTGGCACGTGGCGTGTTGCATCGTCGCAACAGTTGCTTCCGGAAAATAACGACCCTTTTTCCGAGCGATGTGACCTATCTCGCAAAATGCAAGATTCCTTTTCGCGCCCTGCGTTTGCTCTCGAAGGCGCCTCAATCCGCACGACTTCTACTCATCTGATTAGTCACCCCACTAGTCGGGCATTTTGGACCGATGAGTGACGCGTAACACACGACGAATGTGGCGCGCACCGTGATCACGCCGCTTGCCGCTCTCTCGGAGTCGTTAGGTGCAAACAAAAAGAGGGTCCTCTACCGAGGAACCCTCTGCGCGAGCGGTCACGGACCACCGTCAGAAGCTGCCGACTTGCCTGCCTCCGCTCGTTTCTAGCACCTGGCGGTCGTCGCCGCAATCGACCCGATCGTTTGCGGGTCGCGAAAGCCCTGCACTACCATCTGGAAAGAGCGCGTGCTCGGTTACTTCCGCGACGATGGCCGCGCCGTCCGCGGTGAAATGCACAAAGTCGCTGAAGTGTTCGCGTTGGCCGGTGAGTACGCAGGCAACATCGGCGAGGGGCAGACCGCGACGCGCGGCAAGGCCGCGTGTCTCCTCAGCGGCACGCGCCTCGAAGGCAATCATCACGGGTGACAGCGCACGTGGCGTAAACTGTCGCCAGGCCGCAAGCACATCGGCGTCCGCCGGATCCGGATGCATCGCGAATCGTATCGCATGCGTCATCAGTACAGGTGTCGAGCCCGCGACCTGAACGTCGGTCACGAGCGAATCCAAATCCGCGGCGAACATTGTGAGGCGTTCCTCGGGGACGCGTCGCCACAGCGAGTCGTCAGGCGTTCCCGCGAGTGCAGCTTGCGTAAAGCGCTCCACTCGCCGGCGCTGAATGATCTCCGGGTATGAGAACGCTTGGTGCGCGAGAAACAAAAGACGCGGCCGGAAGGGCGTGCGCGTTAAAGGCCCGTTTCGCAACGCATCGATTCGAGGGCCTCTCGGACGATTGTTAGCGAGATAGAACACCGGCGTCGGATAGATCAACACATAGTCCGGCGCGAACTGACGCCAATAGTGATTCCAGGTATAGCGAATCTGGGGCAGCGTCATTCCGGGGACGCCGGCGTTGAGCACTTGAGCGCAACCGCGCTGACCGAGACGCCGCGCCAGCTGCGCCGGGTACTCGAACCCTTCAGGCTCGGTGGCTCCGAATGTCTCGGATGCGCCGAGTGCCATCACTCGCGTGCACCCGGCGGTCTTCATGACGTCGAAGTCCTGCGCACCGCGAAATCCGTGATTGTCGAGGTGGTAGTGGAGGTACCGACCATAGGGTCGCCCGCGCACGCCGAGGGTATCGAACGTTTGCAGGTCTTCGGCTTCGTCCGCGTTAGCCGTAAACGGCATGTCGAAGCGAAGCCAGTCGTCGAACCGGGTCGTGACCTCCGCAACCACCACCATCAGTGGCAGGGCGGCTATGACGGCAGCAACGATGCGTGCGTGTCGAAGCATCCGAGGGAGATAAAGGAACAGAATCAGGCAGGGCCGCAGGGCGCACGTATCTTGCCACCCCCTGCCCCTGTCGCATTGCCCGTCTCCGCTGACGCTCGATGCGCGTAACGCGCGGTGGCATCGCCGGATACGCGCGTTGACTGCCCACCGGCCGACGGGCATCTGCGGCACGTCGTCGCCTCCACCTAGTCGTGGTTGTGCCACACTCGCTGTGGTGCACAACCCACGATGCAGGTGGGTGCGAATCTTCAACAATCAGCCCCTTCCGCGTCTCAGCTTTCGATGCTGTTCAACAGCTACGTCTTCCTGCTGGCGTTCCTCCCGATCACGTGGCTCGTGTTCTGGGCGCTCCGCTCCGCACATGCGCGCTATGTGTGGCTCGCGGTTACCGGCTACGTCTTCTACGGCTATTGGGATCCGCGCTTTTGCCTGCTGATGGCGTTCTCCACGCTCGTCAGCTACTTCGCCGGTCTGGGCTTTCTGCGTTGGGACAAAGACGAACGGCGCCGCAAACTGTGTCTGGTCATTCCGATCGTCCTTGATCTCTCGCTGCTCGGCTTCTTCAAGTACGCGAACTTCGCGCTGCAGACGAGCCATACATTGTTCGGACTCGTCGGTTGGCATGTCGCTGTACCGCACTACAACATCGTCCTGCCGATCGGGATCTCGTTCTACACGTTCCACACGATCAGCTACATCGTCGACAGCTATCGGCGAGTCATTCGGCCGACGCGGCGCTTCTTCGAGTTCGCCGCGTACGTCTCTCTCTTTTCGCAGCTGGTCGCCGGCCCGATCGTTCGCTTCCGTCAGATCGAGCAGGACCTGGAGGGGATCGGAGAAGCCGACCGGTGGCGCTGGTTCGCGCGCGGCGTGCGCTTCTTCGTCATTGGCCTCGTTGAGAAGGTCATAATCGCCGACTACCTCGCCTATTTCGTCGACCCGACGCTTGCGAACTGGGCCCATCTCTCGTCGCTCGGTACATGGCTGGCGATGCTGGGATACACCTTCCAGCTCTACTTCGACTTCTCCGGCTACAGCTCGATGGCCGTGGGACTCGGCTTTCTGTTCGGCCTTCGCATTCCGCAGAATTTCAACTCTCCATACAAGTCCCTCGATCCTTCGGAGTTCTGGAAGCGCTGGCACATCTCGCTCTCGAGCTGCCTGCGCGACTACCTCTATATCCCCCTCGGCGGCAATCGCAGTGGGGAGTGGAAGGCGTACCGGAACCTGATGCTGACGATGCTCATCGGCGGGCTGTGGCACGGCGCGAACTGGACGTTCGTCGTCTGGGGCGCATACCACGGCGTGCTGCTCGCACTCTATCGTCGATACGGACGGATCTGGGACGCGCTCCCCGCGGCAGTGCGCCAAGTAGGAATGTTCCTGGCGGCGACGATCGGCTGGGTGTGGTTCCGCGCGACCGACATGCGGATGGTTGCCGGAATCTTCCACCGCATGTTCGTCCCGACGGCCGGCGAAGTTCCCGCGCAGGTCCTCGTGCTGCTGCCGATCCTCACCATTGCGGCGTGGTGGGCGATGGTCGGTCCGAACGCATTCGACATCGACGTCGTGTGGCGCCCGCGCGCTCGTCGCTGGCTCGTTCTCGCCGCAGCTGCCGCCGCCTCACTCGCGATCATGGCCGGCAGCGGCTCGTCACCGTTTCTGTATTTCCAGTTCTAGACGGGTGACGTGCAATTGAAATCTCGGGATCCACTGAGGTTGGCTGCGGCTGTGCCGTGTAAAGCCGCGGTCGTGTCATGTGAAGCCGCGGTCGCGTCGTGTGAAGCCGCGGTCGCGTCGTATAAAGCCGCGGTCGTGTCACAAAAAGGCGCGATCGTGTCATGAAAAGCCGCGGTCGTGTCGTGTGAAGCCGCGGTCGCGTCGTGTGAAGCCGCGGTCGCGTCGTGTGAAGCCGCGGTCGCGTCGTGTGAAGCGCCGGTCGTGTCAGCAAATGCGGCCGTCACCTGACCAACTAGTCAGGGTGACTGCCAACATTGTCTCGGTCGTGTCACACATTGTCTCGGTCGCGAGGCACATTGCCTCGGCGCTCTCGCTTGGAGCACGCATCGCCATCGATTGTGCGCGCGTCGCCTAACGAAGTGCTAGCGGCGCCTACCCTATTGTCGCGGTCGGACGACGAGTGGTCGTGGGCGCCTCACGATTTGGTAGCGATTGCTACCTATGCGGCACCGGCGCGCGAGTTTTTGCCGCGGTCGCCTTCGAAGTTGGAGCGGTTGCCTCCGAAGTTGGAACGTTCGCTTTTTTTGCCGGAGGCGCGGAGCTGGCGAACGGCCGCGTAGCGCTCGCGCAGGTCCTCGATCCGATCATGCCAGAGCGAGCAATCGACGTCGGTGAACACGTCGGCATCTTGTGTAAACAGCTCGCGCAACGAGTGGATTGCGGCCCGGAGATGGTTGTCGTCGGCACGCACGCTGATGCCCAGAAGCTGCGCGACTGCGGCCCGTTTTCGTCCTTGGAAGAAGGTTTCGACGCCGATTCTGACGTTGTAGGGACAGCCAGGCGTCCCGCATCCCTCGAAACCCAACGGCGACAAGCCGCCGTTCGAGGGTAACGCTTGTCGCCGGGCACCAAAGAGTTCGGGTAGCTGTTCGCG
>DATEHJ010000556.1:0-14689 GCA_035279645.1 Gemmatimonadaceae bacterium | reverse complement strand
AGGCGACGTCTCGGCGACGCAGGTATTCGAGCTCGAGGAAGCCCGGCGACTGCTGGCGCGGAGCGATCCGCGCGCGTCGCTCATGAGCCTGCGCGCGATCACAGAGCCGGAGCCGACGCCGGAGGAGACCGCGGCGCCCGTTCCGCAGCGTGCGGACAGCGAGGCGACAACGCCTAACGAGCCAGCGCCCGACGACGCCGTAAGCGCTGCGGAGGTCGCTCCACCGGACGCCCTGGAGCCGTGGCAATCGGTCAGTGCGCCGACCTACGCCGACCTCGCGGGCGCAAACCGGTTCGCGTTCATCGAGCGGATCGGCACCAAACGTCTCGCCGGCGCCGGTGCGATCGTGCTCGTCCTGGCGCTGATCACCTGGCGTCTCATCGCGGGCGGCCGTGCGCCCGAACAAGTCGCCGCGGGCGCTCTCGCCGCCGACACCGCACGCCAGACGCCGCCGGAGTCCACCCTGGCGGTCTCCGATACACAACGAGCGCAGACCGCCACGGCGGCCGCGCCCGCGGAGTCTACAACGGCCGCGGCACCAAAGCTCACCATCGCCTCGCTGAAGCCGATGCGCGTTGGAGATAGCGCCACGTTGCGTGCACGAATGAGCAACGAACCGAACGCGCCGCCGGCCGGAATCACATGGAGCTCGAGCGCCCCACTCATCGCGCGCGTGAATGCGCGAGGACGCGTGGTCGCGCTCAAGGAAGGCGTGGCGACGATCACCGGCAGCGCGAACGGCGCAACGGCCATTATCACCCTGCGCGTCGTCCCGGGAGGCGTCGTTCTCGCGGGGAAAGTGGCTGTCGCGCAGCTCATCACCAGCGAGGTGAAGTCGACGGTGCACGCCGGTGACACCGTCCGGATAACGGCGGCACCGCTCGATGCGAAGGGAGCTTCCCTCCTCGACCGCAAGGTGACGTGGCAGTCAACGCGTCCCGAAATTGCGTCGGTCGATGGCTTCGGACTCGTCACCGCGCACGCACCCGGCACCGCCGAGATCGTGGCGACCAGTGAGCAGCAGAGCGCGCGCGTTCCAGTGACCGTTGGCCCGCGATCGGTGGCGTACAGCGACGCGAATTCGGCGCTCCGCAGCGGCACCGACCGGTTCATCTCGGCCGTCACCGCGCACGACACAAAGCAGATTACGACGTCGATGGTGATCGAGTCGGCCGACGATCAGAAGAATCTCGACTGGCTGCTCGACAAGGCCCGCTCGGCGACGGCGAATCTTCGTGTCGCGCGCCCACAGATGTCCCGTCCGAACGTGCGCGACGCCGACGCCACGGCCGACGTGAGCTTTACGCTTGCGTGGACGGAGCCTAACGGTCAATCCCGCGAGACGAAGGCCAAGTTCCGTGCGCGGTCGATCCGCGCGGGAGACGGCTGGGCAGCGGCGACATTCAAAGCGGTCGACAAGCTGGAATAGGGCGCCTCATTCGTATCGCAGCGCCTGCATCGGATCGACGCGCGATGCCCGCAGCGCCGGAATGAACCCAGCGCCTAACGCGACAAGAGTCAACAAGACCGCCGACGCGACGATGACGAACGGATCCCATCCCTTCAGCTGATAGAGCAGCGACTGCGCGCCCTTGCCGAGCGCGATTGCGCCCGCGATCCCGACGATGCCTCCAACCAGCGTCATCGTCCCGACCTGGCGAAGGACCATCTGTCGCACCGCCGACGACGACGCGCCTAACGCCATTCGGACGCCGATCTCGCGGGTCCGCTGCGCGACCGAATACGCGAGCACACCGTACAGTCCAACCGCCGCGAGGAGCGTCGCCAAGACCGCGAACGACGCCGAGAGCAGACTGATCATCCGGTCGATCGCGACGTTGTCCTTGACCTGCTGCGGCAGCGTCTTGAGCTCCTCGACAGGAAGGTTGGGATCGAGGTTCTTCATCACGACCGGGATCGCGCGCAGCATCTGATCCGGCGGCACCATGCTGCGAACGTAGAAATTGTTCGGTGTTGGACCGATCTGCCGGTACGGGCGGAAGAACACCGGCGGGATCTGGTCCTTGACCTCCGAGTACTTGGCGTTCTTCGCCAGCCCGATGATCGTGATGTTCAGCGAATCGTTACCGACGGACATGTGCTTCCCGACTGCGTTCGTGCCGAGGTTGAATTTCTTTGCGAACGCCTCGTTCACGATCGCGACCTTCATCGCGCCCATGTTGTCGCTCGGCGAGAAATCACGGCCGGCGATGAGCGGGACCCCGAGGACGTGGAAGTAGCTCGGGCCGACGGCATTGAAGCGCGAGCCGATATCGGTGTCCGGATCCTTGTGGAATCCTTCGACGGTGACCCCCTGCCCCCAGTTGCTGTTCGCGAGGAGAGGAACAGTCGCGGAGGTGACGCCGCGGACGCCGGGCAACGCGCTCAGCTCCTCTTCGACTCGCTCGTAGAGCTGTACCGTGCGCGTCGAGTCGTATGCGTTCCGCCCGGGCGAAATCCCGAACGTCGTCACGTTCTCGATGTCGATTCCCAGATCGACGCGGCTGATGTTTCGCAAACTTTCAATGAAGAGGCCCGCGGCGATGAGGAGCGCCATCGAGAGTGCGATCTGCGCGGTGACGAGACTCGTCCGAAAGCGCGCCGCGGCTCGGCCGCCGGCGAGCTTCCCGGAATTATTGCGCAACTCAGTGACTAGATCGGGGCGCGTACTCTGCAACGCCGGGACGATACCGAACACGATTCCCGTGGCGAGCGACACCGCCGCGGTGAACCAAAGCGCCGGGGCGCTCAACTTGAAATCGAGGCCCGCCACCGACTGCGCCGGCAGCATGGCCGTGATCCCGTTGAGGGTCCAGTGTGCGACGACGACACTTGCGATCCCACCAAGTGCGGCGAGGAGCACCGATTCGGTGAGCACCTGCCCGATCAACTGCCGTCGCGTCGCGCCGAGCGAGAGGCGCACGGCCATTTCCATGGTGCGATTGGCCGCCCGCGCCAGGAGCAGATTCGCGATGTTGGCACACGCGATGAGGAGCACTATTCCGGTGATCACGAACAACATCGTGAGCGGCGTACGTGAGTTTTTGATGAGATTACTCTGACCTTTGCGGCCATCGGACAGCACGAGCTTCTTCGCTCGGAACTGCGCCATGGTCTTCTCGCTCAGTCCCTTCTGTAACGGCGCCTCGATGTCGTTGATGAGGTGACTGTAAACCGTATTGATCGATGCCCTCGCTTGATCGATCGTCGCTCCAGGCTTGAGGCGGCCGAACAGATAGATCCAGTAGCTGTTGTGATTCTCGAACCCCGTCCAACCCGTGTTCATCACGCCGCGCAGGCTGATCGGGACGAAGACCTGGGGCCGTTCACCGAGGGTCGTGCCGTCGAAACCCAGCGGCGCGACGCCAACGACGGTCATCGGATGCCCGTTGACGACCACCTGCTTGTCGAGCACGGACGGATCAGCGCCGAGCTGATTCACCCAGTAGTTGTAGCTGAGGACGGTGACGTAGTGCGAGCCGATCGTGCGGTCGTCGTTAGGCGTGAGGAGCCGGCCGAGCGCGGCGCGCACGCCGAGGAGCGGGAAGTACGAGCCCGATACGAAAAGCCCCCGCCCATTGATCGCCGACTGTCCAGGCATCGCGACGTTCACCCCGAAGAGGAAATGCCCGGCGATCCCGCTGAAAGCCGTGTTCGCGCGCTCGAGCTCGCGAAACATCGGGTAACTGAAGACTTCGTCACAGTCACCGGCCGAGTTGCAGGAGTTCGAGCCGTTCTGCGGCCCCGGTCCCTTGAAGTTGACGAGCTGCTCCGGGTGGCTCACCGGCAATGGCCGCAGCAACATCTCGTTGAAGAGCGAGTAGATCGCCGCATTCGCGCCGATCCCCAGCGCCAACGAAAGGATCGCGATTACGGTGACGAATGGCGTTCGAAAGAGCGTGCGAAGGGCGAGCCGGAAGTCGCGCATTGATTGCTGGAAGAGGTCGCGAATTCGACAGTCTGAGCGCGGGGAAAGTTGGGGAATCCCCGTCGAGACAACGCGCAACGGACACGACGGCGCGGCTGACCGACGGCCGGTTTCGATCGCCGTCGTCTCAGCCGCGCCGTTGCCTTAGCTGCGAGGGCTATGTCAGTTGCGCCGTCGGATCGGTTACGCTGTCAGTCAATTGCGAGGTTGCGAGCTGGCCCAGATCTACGGTGCGCGTCCCCTTGCCTTTGCGCAGAGCTATTCCGAGTACGACCTGCGACGCCCCTAGGGCTCCCGCGTACGATAAGCCGGTGTGTAACACCAGATCCGAGCTCGACGGATGCGCCATCACGAATAGGAATGCCAGCGCCAGTTGCAAGGCCCCGAACTGGGTGATCACCCCGCCCGAGCCGCGACGCGACGCCGGATTGCCGAGCAGGATGATCGCGGCTCCGCTCCCGACGAGCCAAATCGCAACCGCGGCCCGCATCCAGTAGAGGGGGGTCATGACCATGACCACGCCAAGAGCGCCAAAGCTCGATCCCAGGAGCCCGAGCGCGCCAATCTTTCGCGCACTGCACGTCGACTCCCGCCGGATTGCCGCGGCGACGAACAGGTCCACCAGCGCGAACAGAAGGCAAATAATGCCGATGTCGACCAGGGCCATCGTAAGCGCCAGGTCAGGCCACACGAGGCCACATGCGGCTAGGATGACGAGGCCGAAGCCTCGCATACACAACGTCTGCGGGATCGAGTGCCAGGCGTCGTGCCGAGTCAGCGGGCGAAAGCGCATCATTCTGCTTCCTGTGAAGCTGTCTGATGAAGCTGTCGGAACGTGAACGTCGCGGCCGCTTCGCCATAACTCGGACGACTTACCCGGCCGGAGGGTTACGGAGTGGTGGTCTAGGTGCTAGGTGATAGGTGATTGGCGGTAGAACTACCTAGCACCTAGCTCCTGGCACCTAGCACCCAAGCCCCTAGCGGGTAAACTCCTCCCAACATCCGGGTCGAGCAGTACGTTCTCATCTTCGATGAACCAAGCCTCGAAGAACGGAGGATGACCATGTCCAGATTGCCTCGGTCGGGCGTCGCACTCCTGCTGGCGGCAACCGCCGGCGCTGCGTGCAGCACAGCCGTCCAACAATCAGCTCATACCAGTGTGCAATCCGGTGCTCCGTCGCCGGCCATGACCCCCGCCGAGCAAGCTCGGGCCGACAGCGGACGCATGCCCTTCACCGCGGCCGACGTGCACTTCATGCAAGGGATGATTCACCACCACGCGCAGGCCGTCGTAATGGCCCAGTGGGCACAGACGCACGGCGCGCGACCCGACGTCCAGACGCTCGCCCAGAGAATCGACGTCGCGCAGCGCGACGAAACGGCCTTCATGCAGCGCTGGCTGCGGGAGCGTCATCAAGATGCTCCCGATCCACTCGCGCATTACGAGATGGGTCACGACATGGCCAGCATGCAGATGGAAATGATGCCTGGAATGCTCACACCGGAGCAGATGTCACAGCTCGGCGCAGCGCGTGGCCCGGACTTCGACCGCCTCTTCCTCACCTTCATGATCCAGCACCATCAGGGCGCGATCACGATGGTGGATCAACTCTTCGCCGTTCCTGGTGCTGGCCAGGAGCTGTACGTGTTCAGGTTCGCATCCGACGTGAACGCGGACCAGACGACGGAAATCGAGCGCATGCGCCTGATGCTGGGCGCCAACGCCAAGTAGTGATCACCGCGAATCAACCTCGAGCCCCCATGAGAACGAAAACGTCGTACGTCTCGCTTGCCGTTGCGTTGATCGCCTTCGGGGCATGCGCCCGATCCTCGACCACGAGCGGAATAGCGTTGTCCGGCGCGCCGGACATGTCGGTTTCCCCGCCGTCGCCGGACTCGCGCATCGGTCTCAAGGCCGGCTGGTTCGACGCTGGCATGGCGATCTGGAATCTCCGGCCCGTCTCGATGACGCGGCCGTCCACGGGTTTCATCAACGAGAGCACGCCAGGTGATCGCCGATTGGTGAACTCTGATCTGGCGTTCATGGGGAACTACGTCTTCCAGGGCAACTACAGCGGCTGGCAGATGTGGGACATCTCGAATCCGGCAAAGCCGGTGCTCGAGACGGCGTACATCTGCCCCGGATCGCAGAGCGACGTCTCGGCCTATCGCAACTTGCTCTTCGTGTCCGCTGAGGCGACGAACGGGCGCGTCGACTGCGGCATGCAGGGCATTCCTGACACGGTGAGCAGCGAGCGCGCACGAGGCATTCGCGTCATCGATATGGCCGACCCGAAGCATCCGAAGTACCTCGCCACGGTGCAGACGTGCCGGGGATCGCACACGCACACCGTCGTCACGGATCCCAAGGACGCGAGCAACGTCTACATCTACGTCTCCGGCTCGGCGGGCGTTAGGTCGTCTAACGAGCTCGCCGGCTGCTCGGGCGCGCTGCCGGAAGAGGATCCCAACAGCGCGCTCTTCCGGATCGAGGTGATTCAGGTTCCGCTCGCGCATCCGGAGCAGTCGCACATCGTCAGCTCGCCGCACATCTTCGACAGCCTCACGGCGCCGGCGAAGCACGCCGAGATGCCGGCTGACATCGCGGCGCGCGACTCGGCGCGCGCCGCGGCGGCGCGGAACAACCCGAATGCCGCGGCTGGGCGTGGCGGACGTCCCTTCAACGGCGCCCTCGCCCAGCGCGGGCCGACGCAGTGCCACGATATCACCGTCTATCCCGCGATCGGCCTGGCAGGTGGCGCGTGCGCGGGGTACGGCTTGCTCCTCGACATCCACGACGTTGCACATCCGCGCCGCATCGGCGCCGTGGCCGACTCGAATTTCTCCTTCTGGCACTCGGCGACCTTCAACAACGACGGCTCGAAGGTTCTGTTCTCTGACGAGTGGGGCGGCGGTTCACAGCCGCGCTGCCGCGCGACCGATAAGCACGAGTGGGGCGCCGACGCGATCTTCACGATTAGCGGCGACCAGATGAGTTTCAAGAGCTATTACAAAATGGCCGCGCCGCAGACGCAACAGGAGAACTGCGTTGCGCATAACGGGTCGCTCATTCCGATTCCTGGCCGCGACGTCATGGTCCAGGCGTGGTATCAGGGTGGCATCTCGGTCTTCGACTGGAGCGATGCTTCGCGACCGGTCGAGATTGCGTACTTCGACCGTGGGCCGATGGACGCCACGAAGCTCGTCGACGGCGGCTACTGGTCAGCGTACTGGTACAACGGCTACATCGTCGGTTCCGAGATCTCGCGCGGACTCGATCTCTTCGAGTTGAAGCCGAGCGCCTATCTGTCGCAAAACGAGATCGACGCGGCCAAGACCGTTCACATGGATTACCTCAACGTGCAGGACCAGCCGATGCTCGTTTGGCCGGCCACGTTCTCGCTCGCGCGCGCGTACGTCGATCAGCTCGCGCGTGACAAGGGACTCTCGGCTGACCGACTGGCTCGGATCACCGCCTCGCTCGAGGGCGCTGAGAGACTGAGTGGCAGCGCACGTCAGTCCGCGCTCTCGCAGCTGGGCGGCGAATTGAGTACGGACGCACAGAGCGCCACAGACCAAGCTCGCGTCCGCAGGCTCGGTGACGTGGTGAACGAGCTCGCGAAGCGGTAGTCATCGCGCGGAGGCAAATCACGGGCGTCGCAAAGGTCAAACTGCGCTTTACACGGACAAAGCCGGGCAACCGGGTTTGTCCGTGTTCGCCTTTCAAGGTTGAAGATGCAGCAACCTGCGACGGGCCCGGAGCTCGCGCATGGCCTAATCCGTTCTGATCGCCTCGAGCGGCGAAACACGTGACGCAAGGAACGCCGGCAGCCAGGTCGCGGCGACGGCGACGAGTGCGAGCACGCCGATCACGATCCCGAACGACAGCAGATCCCACGTTGCGATCCCGAAGACGAGCGCCGACATCGCGCGCGAGGCAAGCAGCGCCGCGACCAGACCGAGGATCAAGCCACGAATCGCAGCCGGAATCGATTGGCCGAACACGAACGTATAGACCGACTGGCGCCCCGCGCCTAACGCGAGCCGGATGCCGATCTCCTTGCGCCGGCGAATGACGTCGGCCGAAAGCACGCCGTGGACGCCGACGGCGGACAGCGCGAGGGCGAGTAGCGCAAAGGCGCTGAGCAGCGTTGTCACGAGCCGGTCTTCGGCTAGCGTTTCGTTCACGGTAGTCTGGAGCGTTGTCGCTCGGTAGAGTGGCACGGTCGCGTCGATCGATCGCAGCACTTCGCGGAGCGCGGCGACGATTGCATTCGGATCGCCGGCGCCGCGGACGATCACGTCGCGCTCATTGCTCGAGAAGCGATTGGCCGACAAGTACACCGCTGGGCGCGGGGGAGTCCGCGCATCCCCTCGATGAACATCCGCGACGACACCAATCACTTCGGCCGTCGTGGTGCCCCAAAGACTGATCGAGACCCTGCGTCCGATTGGATCAGCGCGTCCCCAGAGGGCTCGTGCCAGCGATTGCGAGATAACAACCCGTGGCGCGCCCGCGCTTGGCTCGTTAGGTGGAAATACTCCGCCCTCGGCGAGCCGGATGCGGAGGGTCGGGAAGTATGCGTGATCCACGAACCGCACATCGGTCACCGGCTCCGGTGCACGGGGATCGGCGACCCTGGCCGCGTCGCCGACGTTGGTCGATGGTGCGCAGCAGGCGAAGGGGCTTGTTGTCGCGATGCTCACCGAGGTCACGCCAGGGATCGCGCCCGCGCGCTGACGAAGGCCGTCGAAGAACTGCCGCCATTGCGCCTCGGTCGGGTACTTTGCAGACGGCAACGAGACGCGGCCCACGGCCACGTTGGCCGGCTGAAAGCCGAGGTCGACCGATTCGAGCTTGACAAAACTGCGAATCATGAGCGTCGCGAGGAGGCTGAGCACAAGTCCGATCGCGATTTCCGCGCTCACGAGGCGGGCTCCGCGCAGCCGCGTCGTGACGCGCGTCGTCGCCAGGTCGAGCGACGTGCGCCGCGTGACGGTGCCTAACGACGTCGAGGCGATGCCGATGACGAGCGTCGTCACGCTCGCGACGGCGATCGTGAACACGACCACGGTGCCGTCGACATGAGCCGCCGTCAGCCGCGGCACGTCGGGCGGCATCAGCGCGACCAAGCCGCGTGTCGCGGCAAGCGCGACGGCGAGCCCGATCACGGTCGCGGCGACGGCTAACGCGGCGCTCAGCGCCAGTTGCTGTCGCAAAAGACGCAAGGGCGTCGCGCCGATGGCTCGCCGTAACACCAACTCGTGCTGCCGCCGACGCGTGAACGTCGTGACGAGACTCGCAACGTTGACGATCGACATCAACAGAAGAAGCGCGACCGCGCCAAATAGAGTTAGTAGAGGCCGGCGCACATCCCCGGTGAGCTGCTCGCTCAAGGGAACGATTGACGAGGACCATGCAGAGTCTCCCTTTTCTTCCCGCGATCGCCGTTCGCTCAACGCCGCGAGCTCGGCGCGGGCCTGATCGATCGGAATTCCCGGGCGAAGCCGAGCGATTGCGTGGAGAAAGCGACCCCACGAGCGGTTGCCAGCCGTTGGAGCGAATGGAATCCACAGCGGATGTTCGGTCATCCAACCAAACCGTGCGGGCTCGAAGTCCGGCGGCATCACACCAACCACCCTGTACGACTCGCCATCCATCACGATCGCGCGGCCGATGATCGAAGAGTCGGCGCCGAAGTGGGTTCGCCAAAACGCGTCGCTGAGAATCGTCACCGACGTGCCGCCATCCTGTTCATCAGCATTTGTGAAATCCCGGCCGAGGGCCGGATGAACGCCGAGAATCCGGAAGTATGACGGTGAGACCTGAGCCGCCGAGATTCGCTCCGCCGGCGCCCCTTGCAGCGTACGCGGTGCCGGCGTCATCGCGGCGATGCCGGTGAAGGACCGCGTGTGGTCGCGCCATGCCTCAAAGAGCGATACCGAGATCACGTTGCGAGCGAGTGCTCTCGGCACGTTGCGCTCCCAGAGCGCGACCAACTCGTTTGGCTGCGCGTACGGGAGCGGGCGGAGAAGAATGCCGTCAACGAGCGTGAAGATCGCCGCCGTGCATCCGATACCGAGCGCGAAAGTGAGGACGACGCCGACGGTGAACCCGGGATTGCGGTGCAGGAGCCGCAGCGCATACTGGAAATCGCGGCCTGCGTCGTCGAGGAGCCGGATGCCGAGGACATCCCGCGCTTCTTCTTTGTAGCGCTCGACGCCTCCGAAATCGCGCCGCGCCAACCTCGTCGCCTCGTCGCGCGACACACCGTGCGCTACGTGCTCGGCGATTTCTCGCTCGAGGTGGTCGCGCATCTCCGCGTCCATCGCGGCTTCGATCCGGTGTCGGAGCGCCCACCGCTTCAGCTTGCGTGCAAGGCGTCGAATCGACGGCATCTTCGTCCTCATGGCTAGCGTCCCAGCGAGCATCGTCGACGCGATGCTATGTCATTCGACAATAGCGCACGCTGTTGTCGAATGTCAAGGTATCGAGCAAAAGGTGGTTTGACTCACTTGCTATCCGGCGGTAAGCTCCGCGCAACAGGCGCGCAGGGCGCCTCCTGTCCGCGGGAAGGACCGAGTCCACCTGGCATGTCGCGCGATGGGAAGGCTCACGAACCTCCTTTGCGCCCGAAGCGAGCGGACCTCGGGCATCTCCAAGGAGGCTCGTTATGCCCGCTCGTGATTTGCCCGTCCGCCCTGACCTCGATCAGCTCAAGCACCAGGCCAAGGACCTGCTTCGCGCCTTGCACGAGGGAGATGCAGACGCGGTCGCGGACCTGCGTGCGTTTCATCCCGACCCTTTCGATCCCGCCATCGCCAAGCTCGCCGACGCCCAGCTCACGCTCGCGCGCAGCTACGGCGCGCCGAGCTGGCCGCGACTCGTGCAATCGTGCCAGCTCACCGATGCCATCTGGCGCAACGACCTGGCGGCGGTGCGCGCCCTGGCGTTAAAGAATCCTAAACTCCTGCAGGAAAATGCGCTCGTCGAGAACCGCAACTGGGGTCCGCCGATGAGCTATGCGGCCAACTTGGGGCACGACGCGATGATCCGCATGCTGCACGATCTCGGCGCGACCGATCATGTCTATGCGCTCGGCCGGGCGATGCTGCAGAGCAAGATCGACACGAGTCGCCTGCTCTACGGACTCATGAGCGCGCCACGCCTACCTAACGACGCGCTCGACGGGCCCGCGTACACCCTGAGCGTCGTTGGCACGGCCTTCGCCTTCGAGCACGGCGCGCGCGCGGTCGATGCCGAAGGCAGGCGACTCGCTCCCGTCGCCACCGTTCTCGAGACCGATGGGCGGAATCCAGCCGCGAAGCACGAGATTCTCGCGCTCTATGAGCTGCACGGCGTTCGATTGCCTGACACGCCCACTATGGCGGTTCATCGCGGACGCATCGATCTGCTCGAGCAGCACCTGCGGCGCGATCCCGGGCTACTCAGCCGCGTGTTCAGCCACGAGGAGATATACCCGCCGGAGCTTGGCTGTCACGATGAGGTTTTGGCGACGCACGGGACGCCACTGAATGGCGCGACCCTGCTGCACATGGCGGTCGACTATGACGAAATGGAAATCGCGCGCTGGTTGCTCGACCACGGCTTGCATGTCGACGCCCGCGCCGCGGTCGATGCGGACGGTTTTGGCGGGCACACCGCCCTCTTTGGCACTGTCGTCTCGCAGCCAAACTTCTGGATGAACCGCCAAGGGAGACCGCAAGTCGCGCCCTTTGCCGCGCTGCTGCTCGATCTCGGCGCCAACCCGAACGCGCGGGCGTCACTCCGGAAGCAGCTCCACCCGGGCTACGGCCACGAGGTGATGCACGAGTTTCGAGATGTTACGCCGCTGTCCTGGGGCGAGCGATTTCACCGGAAGGTGTTTGTGAGCGCGCCAGCCATGCGATTGATCGCCAAGCACGGTGGACACTCCTAGCCGAAGCACGAAGGACCTGCTGCAGCACGCAGCAGGTCCTTCGCTCCCCGAATTCGTGGTTTAGAACTTACTTCGATAGCTCCTGCACGGAGCTGGCCAGCATCCTCACCTTCGCTGCGTCGCGCGAGCCGTTCGCGTCGCCGTCGAGCTGCGTCGCCAGCTGCGACAGCGAGCTGCTCCGCTGCGCGCCGCTCGCCTTCTCGGCGTCGGCCAGCGACTGCCTAACGGCGGCGACTCGCCCCGCCGACAGTCCGCCCGAGCGCTCGAGCTGATCAACGTAAGCGCGCGAGAGCGCGAAGCTCGCCGGCCAGACGAACTTCGGCTGACCTTGCGTGTTGAAGTAGTCGAAATGCACCGTCTTTGCCGCGTCGATCTCGTTCTGCGAGAGCATCGGACTCGGCGTCAGCTCGAAGATGTCGAGGCCGCGTGAGATCTCGGAGCTCACCATCACGCCATTGTACCAGTACACCGACCACGACCCGCCACTCGCCATGCGCGTCGAGTCGACTGGGCCACGATCGAAGAAGGCGATCTCGCGCGGATGCGTGGCGTCGGTCCAATCGAAAACGGAGATGCCGCCCTGATACCACGCCTGCACCATCACGTCGCGCCCAGGAATCGGGATGAGCGAGCCGTTATGCGCGACGCAGTTTTCTTCCGACGTCTGCGCGGCGGGCATCTTGTAATAGCTCTGGAACTTCAGCTCGTGCCCGACGACGGTGAAGATCGCGTCCGCGCCCCACTGCTTCGGATCCGACGCGCGGCACTTCGGCTGACCACCGCCGCCCCACTCGTCGGAGAAGAGCAGCTTCGTACCGTCGTTGTTGAACGTCGCCGAGTGCCAGTAGGAGAAGTTTGAGTCCGAGACTGCCGCCAAACGCACTGGATGAGCTGGATCCCTGATGTCGAGGAGGAAGCCATACCCTTCGCATGCGCCGCCGGCGTAGCCGATCTGCGGATACACGGTGATGTCGTGGCACTGCGTCGGTCCGCGACGCGGGCCCTGATTGCCGATCATCTTGGCGATCATACCGGGGAGCGCTTCGCGTAGCGAGGCGCTGTCGGCCGCGTTAGGCGTCGTGCCGCCACGCTTTTTGGCGAGGCTGTCGAGGATCGGATTGACGATGAAGTTCGGCACCACCATCTGCTGACCCATTACGTCGGCGATGAAACCACCCCTCGCCTTGGCAGCGGCGATGTCGGCTTTGTCCTGCGGAGCGGCGCCGTGCGATTCGACCGCGGAGAGGTCGTTGAAGATGCGCGGCGAGCTCACGATCGCTGCCTGCTCCGGATGCGCGAGCGGAACCTTGATCACTTCGATGCGGAACTTCGCCGAGTTCGGATCCTGCTCGGGATTCGCGCTCGAGCAACCCGAAAGCTCGTTCGACGAGCGCACCGGCGCCGAGCCGGAGACGTACACGTAGACATTGTCTGCATCCTTCGGATCGACGAGCAGCGTATGCGTGTGCGAGCCACGGCACGTCTGAATGTTCGTGATGCTCCTCGGATGCGCGATGTCGCTGATGTCGAAAATACGAATGCCGCGAATGCGCGCCGTGCTCACCGTATCCTTCACGCCCTCGCCGCCGCAATCGATGCGACCCGAATTTCCCTCGGCCGACACGAACAAGAGATTCTTGTAGGCGGAAACGTCGCTCTGCGACGCCGGGCAGTAGTTGCCGACCTTGAGCGTCGGATGACTCGGATCCGTGATGTCCCACACCTGGTAGCCGTTGTAGTTACCCTGAATCGCGTACTGGCCAAGGAACGCGAGGTCCGAGTTCGTGCTGCCCATGAACTTGCCCTGCGGCTGCGTCGTCGAGACGAGACGCAGATTCCACGAGGCCTCGCCGGCGTTGAACAATCCGGCCTTCAGACCGACGCGCGGATCGGGACTCGGCGCGGCCGCGAACATGGTGCTTCCCATCGGCGTCGGTCCAACGCTGCTAGCCGTGGTGGCGGTCGACCGCGCGCACGCGCCAGCGGAGACAACCGCCAATGCGAGCCACATGGAAGCGTTGGGACCTGCCTTCAAACGATGAACGAACCGCATGCGGGACCTCTGAGTGGGAAAGTGGAACTCAGTGCTGCTCAATGCCGAAGTTGATCGCGACCAACATTTTCTCCATCCGCGCGATCTCGGTGGTCTGATCGACGTTCACGTCCGACGCGAACTTGAACACGAGATCGTCCTGCGCGGCGCCGTAGGAGTCGAACAATTTCTTCACCATCTGCACCGCCCCTTGGTGGTGCTGAATCATGTCTTTGAGAAAGAGCTTGTCGAACTCTTTGCCTCGCGCTGCGTCGAGCTCCTTCATCTGCTCTTCCGTGAGCATCCCTGGCATCAGCATTTCGTGCTCGACGCCGTCCATCACCATCTTCATCCCCTTCGCGGACGCCTCGGGAACGGGAAGCTGCCGATCTCGCAGCCATTGCTGCATCGACCTGATCTCGTCGCGCTGCGCGTTGATGATCCGGTCGCATAACGTGTGAACCGATGGACCGGCGCCGTGTGAGGACGCCCACCCCGCCATCACGATCGCTTGCGCGTGGTGCCCGATCATACCTGACATGAAGTGGACGTCGGCAGCCGTGTACGGCCGACGAATGCTGTCCTCCCGCGCCTTGGCCATGGCGGCCAAATCACTCTGAGAGCGGGCGCTCGATTGGACAGCAACTTGTGAAAGGCCTGGTTTAGCCGTTCCGGCCAGGGCGACCAGTGCGACGAACAGCACCGCACCGCTAGTCAGGTTGGGTGGTCTTTTCATACGAATCATCTCATGTAAAGGCGGCGAGAAGGCCCCGTAGTCCGGCGCCAACG
>DATEHJ010000555.1:0-3645 GCA_035279645.1 Gemmatimonadaceae bacterium | reverse complement strand
GGACGACGACCTGGACAGCGCGCAGGAGTCGAAGCTCGATCTCATTTGCCGCAAGCTGCGCTTGATGCCGGGCGAACGGCTCCTCGACATCGGGTGCGGCTGGGGTGGGCTCATGATGCACGCCGCGAAAAGGTACGGCGTGTTCGCACTGGGCATCACGCTGAGCGATGCGCAGGCCCAGCTGGCGCGCGAGCGAATTGCCGCGGCCGGCCTCAGCGACCAATGTCGCGTCGAGCTACGCGACTACCGGCAGATCGCCAGTGAGGCGGCCTTCGACAAGGTCGCCAGCGTCGGCATGATCGAACATGTCGGTCAAAAGCGACTCGATGAATACTTCGCGTCCGCGTACGCCGCTCTTCGTCCCGGCGGATTGTTTCTGAATCACGGGATCGTGAGCATCCAGAGATCCCGTCCGGAGTCAGTCCGCGAGCGCTTGTCATCTCGCATCTGGCAGCGCGGCGCGTTCATCGATCGCTACGTGTTCCCAGACGGCGAGCTCGTGCCATCGGCGTCGGTCGTCGCGAGCGCCGAGCGAAGTGGCTTCGAGCTACGCGATGTCGAAAGCTTGCGCGAGCATTACGTGTTGACGCTTCGCCATTGGGTCCGTCGCCTCGAGGCACGCCGTGAGGAGGCGATCGCATTGGTCGGCGAACCGACCTATCGCGTGTGGCGACTCTACATGTCGGCATCGGCCTACGGCTTCCGCACCGGGCGCATCGGAATCATCCAGTCGCTTCTCGCGAAGCCGTATCTCGACGGACGGGTGGATCTGCCGCTGACAAGAGAGTGGCTAGCGACGAGTGACTAGTGGCTAGCAATCGTCACTAGTCACTAGTCACTAGCCCCTAGCCACTCGAATTTCGTCCAAACGCAGTAGCGTCGCGAGCAGGACATTCGCGCCGTTCACGATATCGTTAGGCGTCGAGAGCTCCTTCGGCGAGTGACTGATCCCGCCGATGCTCGGCACGAAGATCATCCCCATCGGTCCGAGCTGCGCCATTGCTTGCGCGTCGTGACCGGCGCCGCTCGGCATCACTCTCGCCGTGAGGCCGAGCTCGCGAGCGGAATCCGCGATGAGCGAGCGCACACGCGGATCGCTCAGCGCGGGCACGTTCTCGTGCAACGAGTGAAAGGCGAAGCTCGTCCCGTTCTCGGCGGCGATACGCTTCGTTTCGTCGGCAATGCGCGCGTACATCGTGTCGATTTTCGCGGCGTCGAGATCGCGCAACTCCAACGTGCAGACGACCTGGCCGGGGATCACGTTCGGCGCTCCGGGGAACGCCTGGATGCGGCCGACGGTGCCGACCTGGCGTCCGGGGATGCTCGTCACGATGCGGTTCACCGCCTCGACGAAGCGCGACGCGGTGAGCAGGGCGTCGTGCCGCTGATCCATCGGCGTCGTGCCCGCGTGGTTGGCGAAGCCGGTGACGGTGACTTCCCACTGTTTGATCCCGACAATCCCCTCGACGATGCCGATGTCGACGTGGTCGCGCTCGAGCGTGCCGCCTTGCTCGATGTGTAGCTCGAGATATCCGGCGATGTCGCCCTTCGCGCGCCGCGCTTCGGCGAGCCGCTTCGGATCTCCGCCGAGGAAGGTGATTCCCTCGGCGATTGTCTTGCCGCTGCGACTCACGTTCTGCAGCTCGTCGGAGGTGAGCTGGCCGCTGACGGCGCGGCTCCCATAGAGTCCGCCCTCCTCGTTCTGCCAGACTACGACCTGGAGGGGATGGCGCGTCGTAGTACCCTGCTCGCCTAACGTCTGCGCGACTTCGATCGCGGACATCGACCCGACGTTGCCGTCGTAGTTGCCGCCTTCGGGGACAGAGTCGATATGCGAGCCGAAGAGGATTGGCTTGAGCGACGCGTCGCGTCCCGGTCGCGAGGCGATGATGTTGCCGGCGGTATCGATCGCCGGCGTCAGCTTGGCGTCGCGCATGAGGCCGAGCACGTACTCGCGTGCTTGCTTGTCCGCGTCGCTGTACGCGAGACGCGTGACCCCACCCTGTGGATTCGCGCCAAAGCGCGAGAGCTCGGCGAGGTGCCGATTGAGACGCTCGCCGTTCACTCGCGGCGCCGCGCGGCCGAGAACGCGCGAGGCGACGCCTAACGACTTGTCGGCGAGCGGTGTCGCGAGCAATCCGCTCGCGAGGGCAGCGCTGAACTGGCGGCGGTTCATTGCGTCGGTGGCTTGATGTCGGCCGGCGAATCCCGTAACGACATGCGGTGCAGGAAGGCGCGCTCGTCAGGCGTCAAGCTGCGCGCGCCGCTCTTCTTTGCCTTCGCGATCACCCGATCCAGCTCCTCGACGTTCATCGAATGGAGCCCGGCGCGCGAGATCCCTTCCCACCGCGCGATCTCCTCGGAGTCCCCCGAGAGGCCCCAGCCGCGCTTCCCGTAGGTCGCGGAGTCCAGCTTTCGCTGATACGTCTTGAGCGGCGACCGGTAGTCGATGAAACGCAGATACACAAACGCGCCGACGAAGCCACCGAGGTGAGCGAAATGGGCCGTGCCGGCACCAAAGCTCCCGAGGCCGCCAAATCCGCCGAAAATGGAGATCACCGTGTAGCCGATGACGAGCCAGCGCGCCTCCACCGGGAGCGCGCCCCAGATATAGACCTTTTCATGCGGCCAGAGCGACGCGTACACGAGCATTACCCCGAAGATCGCGCCCGACGCGCCGACGATCGGATATGGCGCGATGCTCTTCAGCGCCAGCGAGAGCAGCGCGCCGCCGAGTCCGGCGATGAAGTACATCGTCATGAACCGGCGACCGCCCATCTGTGCTTCAACACGCGGCCCGAAAAAGCCGAGCGAGATCATGTTGAAGAGAATGTGCGTCCAGCTGCCGTGCTCGAACATGTACGTCACGAACGTCCACGGCATCGCGCGGATGATCGCCCATTCGGGATAGAACGCGAGGAACCGGCTCAATCCCGGGAGGAAATACACGCTCGCGACGAACACGATCAGGTTCGCCGCGATCAGCCGCTTTACCCACGGGGTCAGGAACGAGAACATGGCCTCAGTCTGTCATTCCGAGGAGCGAAGCGACGAGGAATCTGCACTTCCGCGCGCTAAAGTGCAGATCCCTCGCTTCGCTCGGGATGACACTTAGTGCTTTCCTCGCAGCGCGCGTCCCGCCATTGCGCCGGTAAACTTACCCTGATCGATCGCGAGCGTGCCGTTGACCAGGACATAACGCATCCCGGTGGCGAGCAGTGTCGGCTCGCGGTAAGTGGAGCGGTCGGCCACGGTCGCGGTATCGAAGGCGATGACGTCGGCGTAGTTCCCGACAGCGAGCACACCGCGCTCCGGCAGCCGGAGCGTCGCCGCGGTCAGGGCGCTGGACCGGTGAACGGCTTGCGGCAGAGTCAGCACGTGTTTCGTGAACACGTATTCCCGGAGCAGCCGCGGAAAGGTGCCATACTTCCGCGGGTGACCCGCGGAGCCGTCGGAGCAGGTCATGATGAAATCCTGCACCATGAACTTCTCGATGTCCTTCTCGTTCATGTTGAACGACGCAACGGATGCGTCGCCCTGCTGAACGATCTGGAGCGCGGCGTCGATCGGGGACTCGTGACGCGTAGTGGCGACCTGCTCGAGCGTCCGGCCGAGGATACTCGCATCGCGCGTGGAGGAGATGAG
>DATEHJ010000554.1:0-9147 GCA_035279645.1 Gemmatimonadaceae bacterium | reverse complement strand
GGAAGAACCCAGTATCGCCATAGCTGCCCCTTCGGACCCCGCTCCCACTCTCCCCGGCGGCGCAAACGCCAAAATGCCCCTCTCGCCGGCCGCGCAAACGCCACCAGAAAAGCAAACAGCCCCGCGGACTGTGTCCGCGGGGCTGTTTCATTAGACACGCGACAACGCCCAACGCCCAACGCCGAACGCTTACGTCACGCCCCATCGGGCCGGGTCGTCTATGTTCGGAGCCTTCGCCCGATGACATTGCGCACTGCCATCCCCCGCCGATCGCTCCGTACGGAGCTACTCGTTAAGCTGGCCCTCCTGCTGGCGGTAGCCGTACTGCTGCTCCTCTGGCTCATCTCGCTGCCGCGCCAGCTACTCACGGTTCGCGATCCCGCGACTCTCGTCACGATTGCCATTGCGGACATCGCGCTCTTCGTCGTTTGCGTCGCTTTCGTCTTGCATCGCGCGCTCATTCGGCCGCTGCGCGAAGTGGCAAAGGCCGCCGAGGATATCGCCGCCGGCAACTTGGCGGGGCGGATGCCGCCTATGACGACGCACGAGCTCCACCACGTCGCGGCGCCGATCGATCGTCTCACGGAGCGTGTGCTCGAGGATCAGGCGCAGTTGGTTCGCACCGAGAAGCTGGCGAGCATCGGCCGATTGGCCGCGAGCGTCGCGCACGAAATCGGAAATCCCCTCGGCGCAATCCTCGGTCACGTGCACGTCATGCGCGGCCGCCTCGAGGGCCGCACCGATGCTCTCGAGGCTCTTGCCACCGTCGAACGAGAGAGCGCGCGAATACAGCGTATCGTTCGCGGGCTGCTCGACTACGCGCGCGCCCGCCCGTCGGCGCCCACACCCGTCGACGTGGACGATGTAATCCGGTCAGCTGTCGACCTCCTGCGTTCACAAGGCCTGTTCGCTACGGTCGACGTCGAGCTCGAGCTGGTGAATCAACCACTCCATGTCTCGGGCGAGCGGCACGATCTCGAGCAGATGTTCGTGAACCTTCTCGTCAACGCCGTGGACGCAATGAATGGCCGGGGGCGCATCGTCGTTAGGCTCGAGCGTGCCGCGCGCTTCACCCTTCGTGAGCCGGCGACGCGTCGCACCGCGGACGGCGCCCAAGGGATCATCGAGCACCCGCCCTCGTCGCGCGCGCAACGATGGCTGGCGAGTCACGACGCCGTCGAGATCGCTAAAATCATCGTCGCCGACTCCGGCCCCGGCGTCTCGCGCGAGCTGGCCGAGCGCATCTTCGATCCCTTCTTCACGACCAAGCCCGCGGGGAAGGGGACGGGACTCGGCCTCGCGATTGTCTCGCGAATAGTCGAGAACCTTCACGGCACGGTGTGGGTCACGACGGCGCGCGAAGGCGGCGCGGCCTTTCACCTGCTCTTTCCCATCGTCGCCTCGCCGGTCGAAGCCACTCGGCCGCCGCGAACCGGTCGTCGGCGCCCAACGCCTCCCGTCTCCCGGCCGCGTGCCCAACGCTGATCCATCCGTCGCCGCAAGCGACAAAAGACTCCGCCTCGCAATCGAACGCTGATCGATCGCTTCGGACGACGACGTACCTTGCACGCCGGACGCGAGAAAGGCTGTCAGGCGATGCTCATGGCAAACAATCAAGAGATCGAGAACGATCGAGCGCCGACGAGGCGGAAAGGGTTTACGCTCGTCGAGCTCCTCATTGCACTCGTTCTGCTGAACGTCGGGCTTTTCGCGCTGGTCGGCATTGCCGCGACAATCTCGCGCGATGCCAGCCACTCGCGAAGCGAGGCCAACGCCCGTAGCGTCGCCTCCGCGCGTCTCGAGCGCGCCGCAAGCCTCGCGTGCCGGGGCAGTGGCTCCGTCGTCGAGGATGGGCGCAACGGCATTGTCGAATGGTTTTCCGAAAGCGATGCCCCGAACGCGACACGGCTGCTCGGCGACAGCGTCGTCGTGGCGACGTCGAGCGGCGCCCGGAGCTTCGTGCTTCGCACCAGAGCACCATGCTGACCGCTCGAGAGCACCTAACGATCGAGCATCATTTAGCGCCGCGCCGAGGATTCACCTTGGCCGAGGTCGTTTTCGCGATGCTCTTGGGCGCACTGGTCCTCGGCCTTGTCTCGTCAGTCGGGAATCGGCTTCAGCGTCAGCTGTCGCGCGACGCGAATCGGCTAGCCGACGATCAGCAGCTTGCCACGGCGGCGGAAGTTTTGCCGATCGACCTGCGCGGTGTATCGCCGAGCAGTGGCGATATCGTCGCCGGAGAGGCGCGCGACAGTTCGATTCAGTTGCGTGCGACAATCGCGAATGCGCTGGTGTGCGGTGGGTCGCCGGCGACGCTGCTCCTCGCGCCCTATCTGGGACCGAGCGGGAAATCCCGCGCGCTCTCGGTACAGGACGGCGACACGGCATGGCTTCTCACCGACAGCGACACGAGTGAGAGCTGGCATCCCGTCCGGGTCAGGGCCGTTCGCCGCACAACCGGCAACTGTGCTGTTGTCGGCGATGCGGGTGCGGCGAAGGTGTTCGACATCACTCATCTGTGGGCGATGGATCTTCGCGACAGCGTCGAGGCCGTCGTCGGTGGCGCGGTGCGAGTCACGCGGCCGATGCGCTCGAGCTTTTATCGCGCTGGAGACGGACGCTGGTACCTCGGCCTTCGCACCTGGAACAGCGCCGCGCTTCTTTTCAACGCGATCCAGCCTGTGAGCGGCCCATACGCGGGCACGACCGGTGGCCGCGGCACTCGACTTCAGTATTTCGATAGCATGGGAACCCGGGTGGCGGCCGGAACTGCCGACACGCGATCGATCGCGCGCGTCGAAGCAGTTCTCGTCTCCGAGCAATCCACTCGCGATTCTCTGGTCGTGGTGATCGCCTTTCGGAACCGCCGATGAGCGAGCACTCAACATCGGCGACACGCCGCGGGATCGCGTTGATCTCGGTCTTGTACTTTCTCGTCGTGTGCGCGCTGACCGCCACGGCGGTTCTCTTTGCGCGGCGATCCGCGACAAAGGCGACGACCGCTTCCACGAGCGGGGCGCAGCTCCTCGCCGCCGCCGACGCCGCCGTCTACATCGCACTGGGCGCATGGGACGCCGCCGCGCGCGGGGCTCAGCTGGTCGGGAATACCGTGACCGTCGCCGCTCCCGCGAGCGCCGGCGTGAACACTACCATTTATGTCACGCGCGTCACGCCAAGGCTGTTCTCGATTGTCGGCGAAGCGCGTGCGACGCTCGGCGGCGCTTCGCGCCGCGTGAATCTGATCGTTCGCCTCCCGGGCATTTCGCCAGCCCGGAGCTCGCTGATCTCCGCGGTCGGCGTCAGGATAGGCAAGGACGTTCGGTTCGTCGACGACAGCGCGTGCGTCGACAGTGGGGCGCCGGCGGTCATACTCGCGCCATCCGTGGCGTTGGCGGTCGATTCGGCTGCCTCGCTCGACACTTCCCGTGTCGTGACGCGCGACTCAGCGGCCGCCGATTCGGCTGCGTATCTGCAAGTCGGTGGCGCGTGGTGGAACGATCTGGTCCAGCGAGCCGACGTCCGCCTAGCGAGTGATGCTCGTGTGGCACCATCGCCGAGCGTCGTTGCGAACGTGTGCATTTCCAATGATGCGAACTGGGGCGATCCCAGCGTGTCGTCATCGCCGTGCGCGTTGCGCGCGCCGCTCGTCTACGCGGCGGGCGATCTCACGATCGACGGAGGGGTGGGGCAAGGTGCCCTGTTGGTGGACGGTCATCTGTCGATCGCAGGTCCGTTCACCTATTCCGGTCAGATTGTCGCGCGACGCGGCATCGAAACGCTCAGTGACAACATTGCGATCAGTGGCGGCGTGCATGCGTGGAGCGCGAGTAGCAATGTGTCCGCATCACGCGCGACGACGAACGAAGTGATCCTCGCGCACGCGATGATACTACGTCGTTCTCGCTGTGACGCTCGGCACGGCGTTGCGTCCTGGCTGCAACCGCGCCGCGTGCGTGAACGCGCATGGTCGGAGCTGTTTTGAGAGACAGAACTGCGTGTCCGTTCACGACAACGGGATGTTACGCTTGGGTCCGTTGGTCGTGTACCCGGTAGAAGTGACCTCCTTGCGCGCTCAGCGTGCCCCGGTGGTAGATGATAGCAGATGTGAAATGCCGAGGCACAGCGTGAAGAGGGTCAAGGCGTTAGGCAGATGAGTTAGCAAGTTTACAACAGCGTGCGGACATTCAGCCCGCTCGCTTCCTTCCTCCCCGCGGCGCAGCGTGAGCGTTAGGTGAACGGTCGCCGCGCTTCCAGGTCCGCACCGCTCCCATGGCACTCTTCGGTCGCAAGAAGACGACGGTCGGTCTCGACATCGGCTCCGGGCTGGTGAAGGTCGCCGTCATCGACCACTCCAAGCGAGAGCCCGTGCTCGTCAAGGCGGCGGTGGCCCCGTTGCTGGCCGACGCCATCGTCGAGGGCGAAGTCATGGATCCGGGGATCGTCGCCGAGGCAGTGCAGACGGCGCTTTCCGCCGCGGGCGTGAAGTCGAAGCACGTCGTCACGGCCGTCGGCGGCCGCGACGTGATCATCAAGAAAATCCAAATCGAGCGCGTCAAGGAACAACAGGCGCGCGAGTTGATGCGTTGGGAAGCGGAACAGCACGTCCCGTTCGATATGGAGTCGGTCGAGCTGGACTTCCAGATTCTCGATCCGGAAGCCGACGGACTCGAGATGAGCGTGCTGCTCGTCGCCGCCAAGCGCGAGCTGATCGAGTCGAAGGTGCGCGTCCTTGGCGACGCCGGGTTACAGCCCGCCGCCGTCGACGTCGATGCGTTCGCGCTGCATAACGCGTTCGAGATCAATCACCCGGATGCGCTGGGAGGACTCGTCTCGCTCGTGAATATCGGTCACGAGGTGACGAACGTGAACATCCTCGACGAGGGCGTTCCGATCCTCACGCGCGACATCACCGTTGGTACACGGCGTTTCCGCGAGGATCTGCAGCGGGAGCGCGGGCTCGGGCCCGAGGAAGCGCAGGCGTTGCTGCAAGGATACGATCGGTCGCCGCACATCGAAGCCGTGCTCGCCGGTCGTGGCGAAGAGATCGCCGTCGGTGTCGAGCGCGCCGTCGCGTTCCTCAGCTCGAACTCACGCAACGCGGGCCAGATCCGTTCGATCTACACCTGTGGCGGCGGCTCGCGCATTCCCGGCCTCAATGAGTTCCTGGCGAACCGGTTGCACCTCCGGGTCGACCAGGCGAATCCGCTCGCGAATCTGAAAGTCCGCGATGGCGCGCTCGCATCGCTCGTCACCGACGAGATCGCGCCGTTGCTGATGCTTCCCATCGGCCTTGCCTTGCGCAAGGTCGCCTGACGAATGGTTTCGCCGAGCCAGCGCCTCTCATGATCGAGATCAATCTCCTCCCCGGAGGATCGGGCAAGAAGAAGTCGAGCCGCAGCACCAGTGGCGGCGCGGCGAGGAAGATCAATTTCGGCGCGATGCTCGCGGGCATCACGCAGAAGATCCGTGATCCGTGGCTGATCAGCGCCGTCGGCAGCGTCGTCCTCAGCGTCGCCGTCGTCGGCACGACCTACCTCTATCAGGAACAGCGCCTCACGTCGCTCGGCGCCGCCGAGACCGCGGCGCTCGCCGACTCGACGCGCTACGCCGCCGCGCTCAAGGAGCGGATGCGCGCGGATGCGCGGCGCGACACGCTGCTCCGTCGCATGAACCTCATTCGCGCGATCGACGAAGATCGGTTTATCTGGCCGCACGTGCTCGATGAGGTGAGCAAGGCGTTACCACCGTATACGTGGCTCTCCTCGCTCGCGTTCATGGGCACGCCGCAGGGCTCGATCAACGTTGCCGCAGGCGCGAAGCCCGACGCGGCGGCTGACGACAAGGGCAAGAGGAAGGCGAAGAAGGTCGACGTCGAAGTGCCGCGCGATGAAGTGCGCATTCGCATGATCGGGCTCACGCCCGACATTCAAGCGCTCACGCGCTTCATGCGGCAGCTCGAGGCGTCGCCCTTCTTCGCGGACGTGCAATTGAACAACTCGCAGTTGGCGTCGGACCAAGGCAAGGACGTGACGCAGTTCACACTCGACGTGACGTACAGTCGTCCGGACACGTCGGTGATTCATCGGGTTCCTCTGACCGGTGCGGTGAAGTAATCATGGCCCTCCTTCCTACCAAGCAACGCGATCAGATTCTGCTCATGGTGATCGTGCTCTCGCTGGGCGCGATTGGTGGGTATTTCATGTACATGTTCGGTGACAAGTCGCAGGAGATCACCAACCTCGACACGCATGTCACCGCCCTCCAGACCATGAACGCGAAGGTCGTCGCCGACATTCGATCGGGCGCGTTCGACCGCGCACGGAAGGAAGCGCAGCGCTTCGAGAAGGATCTCTCGGTGCTCAGCAGGCTCGTGCCGTCCTCCAATGAGGTGCCGGCGCTGCTCGATCAAGTCTCGACGGCAGCACGGCGCGCCGGTCTCGAGCTCCAGGATGTCGCACCGGCCGGACCACAGCCCGGTGAAGAGTTCGACACTTACAAATACAAGGTTGGCGTGATGGGCGGCTACCACGAGATCGCGCAGTTCCTCACCAACATCGCGACGCTCGATCGCATCGTGGCGCCAATGAACGTCAATCTCATGGTCACCGTCGGCAAAGGCGAGAAGAAAGCCCGATCCGGCGAGTCGCTGCTCGACGCGAAGTTCGAGATTCAGACCTACGTCGCCCATGGCTCAACGCAGCCGTTGAGCGAGTCCGCGAAGCCGACGACGCAGGGGCATCCATGAAAACGCTAAAGAAGCTCGGGGGCGTCCTCGTTCTGTTCGTCGTCGGCGTCCTCGTCGCGATGGCGAAAAAAATTCTCGCGTTTGGCATCGTCGCAACCGTTGCTGGTTTGCTCAACATGGCCCTCGGCAGGGACTCGACGAAGACCGTCGCCGCGAACCCGCATCAGCCGAAGCCAGCGCACCAGGCCGCGAAGCCGCCGAACCTCGACGCCGCGTCGAAGGTCGCCGGTCCGATCGCGCCCGCGCCGTCCAGCCAATCAGCCATCACTCCCTCCGCGCCGTTAGGCGCCGGCCCGATCGCGGCCGCGCGCAATGCCGCCGCGGCGCAGAACACGCAGCTGAGCAAAGAGACGGGTCAAGCCGTGCCTGCAAACGGACCGCGACCGACCGCGACCGCGCAAGCGCCCGCGCCCAAGCAGCAAGCGCCCGCGTCCGCTCCAGCGGCGAGTGCGCCCGTCGTCCAGCAGGGCTCGCCCAGCACCGCACCGACTAACTCCGCCGCGCCTAACAAAGCGGCGAGCGCCAACAACTCCGTGGACACGCCGGTGATGCGTGAGTCGTTCGACTACACGCGCGATGCCCGGCGCGATCCGTTCGTGTCACTCATGACCACGAGTGATCTCCGGCCGACGCTCACCGATCTGCGTCTGACCGGAATCCTCTACGACTTATCGGGGCGTCGCCCCGTCGCCATCCTCCGCGACATCGCGGGTGGGCAGTGGCGCGTCACTACCGGCATGACGCTCGGCCGGATGCGCGTCGCTCAGATCAAACCCAAGACCATCATCTTTACCATCGAGGAGTTCGGCTTCAATCGTCAGGACTCGCTGATCCTCGGTGACACCACGAGAGTGAGGCACAGATGATTCGAGGCATGACGCTGGTCACGACGGCCCTCGCCGCGCTCGGCCTGAGCGCGACGCCGGCACGTCCCGCGAGCGCCACGCCGGGTGCGGCCGGCCGACCGATTGCGGCGGAGCGCGACACGCGCGGGCCTCGCGAATCGCAACCCACGAGCCCGTCCGCGTCGGTGATCTCCCTGAGCATCGTCCCGACCGCCGACCGCGCCGAGATGGTGATCGGCGTCGACGGTCCGGTCGAGGTGGAGAACTTCGCGCTCACGAACCCCGACAAGATCGTCATCGACATCAGCGGCGCCACGTTAGGCATCCCGGCGACCGAGACATACGATCGCGTGACGCGCGCCGGCATCATCAACGTGCGCTTCTCGCAGTATCGCAAGAACGTCGTTCGTGTCGTCCTCACTCTCGAGGGCGCGCGGCCGTACGCCGTCGTGCGCGGCAAGAACGAGGTGCGCATCTCCGTCGAAGGACGCAGCAGCCGCCTCGATGCCTGGCACATCGGCTTCGATGTGCCAACGAGCACGATTGCCGACCGTGCCGCCGTCAAGGCGGACGTCACGGAGTCCCGCTCGGCGACGCCGAAGGTGAGCGAGCCAAGGCGTGAACCGACGCTCGGTACATCGAAATTCGTCTCGATGCAGCAGCGCTCGCAGCAGCCGCGCATCACGATCGCGTGGGAGAACGCCGACATCCACGACGTGCTCGCCGCTTTCGCCGCCTTCTCGGGTCGCACGATCATTCCCGCGAAGGAAGTGATGGGCAACGTCACGGCAGAGATCTCGAATCAGCCGTGGGACGTGGCGATGCGCGCGATCCTGAACGCGAACGGGTTCGACGCCGTCGAAGACCAGAACGGCATCATCATCGTCGATACCTTCGTGCACCTCGTGAGCCGCCAGAACACCGAACCGCTCTCGACGCGCACGATCCGCCTCAACTACGCACGCAGCAGCAGCGTGGCGCTGATGGTGTACGAGCGCCTCTCCCGCGACTGTAGCCGCATCACCGTCGCCGGCGCGGCGCCTTCTCCGACGCAGCCTAACGGCACGCCGGCGATTCAGCTCAACCCGAACTGCCCCGTGCGAGGCGCCGTCACGGCCGACTCGCTCACGAATAGCCTGAGCATTACCGATATCCCGTCGAACCTCGACGAGCTCGAGTCATACGCGCGCAGCATCGACCTGCGCCAGCCGCAGGTGAACATCAAGGCGAAGATCATCCTCGTCGACCGCACGCAGCTCGAGGGCCTGGGTCTGCGCTACGACCTCGGCACCCAGTCGCAGTTCTTCAACGGCATCGTGCCGCGCCTCGACTCGCTTGGCAACCCGCTCACCAGCGCGGGGCAGATCGCGTTAGGCGGCAATCAGATTTCGGCGATCGCCAACGCGACCGCTCGTGTGCCCTCGGCGGCGCTCCAGCTGGTGTACTCCACCGCCATCGGCGGATTCGACTTCACCTCGTTCCTCGAGGCGCTCCAACAGGTGTCGCTCCTCGACGTACAGGCGGAGCCGAGTGCGAGTGTGCTCAACAACCGCACGG
>DATEHJ010000553.1:0-8187 GCA_035279645.1 Gemmatimonadaceae bacterium | reverse complement strand
ATGATCGCGATGGGCAGCATGTAGTTGTCGCGGAGCGCCTGTCGCAGCCTGCGCTGTTTCTCGGTTTCCCCCTGACTGATGCGATTCCCGGCGAGCTGCTCCACCGCGTGCGTCGAGATGCGCTCCACGGTCTCGTCGAGGCGCTGGCGCGCCAGCGCCTCGGGCCGCCACCCGAGCGTCGCCAACATGTCCAGAAATGCCTGAACCCGACGCAACATTTCGAGAACGGCTCCCTGTCGCATACGCATGGTGCACCTCCTACTATGGTATGGCACGGGTGCAATCACTCGGCGATCGACACAGCGCGGTGGTCCGGCGAACGTGCGCGAAAAATTATGACGCATAACGGGTGTCGGCGCCATATCGTCGCCAGTGTGGGGCGTTGTTGTCGATCGCCCGGTTCCCTTTCATGATGTGAACGAAATCGCTCAACGAGTGGCGTTCCCCACACATCGAGTCGTGCGCGCGTGACTGCGAGTCGTGGTCCGCACACGCGAGGCGTGGCGCCGCCGACGTCAGCGCTCGGTCCCCGGACCTCAGCGGAACGCAGGGCGACATGGAGGCTCGTTCCCCTGATCTCGAGACCTGGCAAGCGGACACGGAGGGTCGTTCCCGTGATCTCAGGAAGTGGCAAGGTGACAGAGAGACTCGTTCCCCAGATCTCAGCAGAAGGCACGACAACCCTGATGCTCGTTCCCCTCGAGTGAGCGGCGGCGACGGTCCTCGGAGATCCGGTCTCCTCACCTCAGCGATCGGCCATCGAACCGGAGTGCTCGTTCCCCGCAGGTCAGGGCGCGAGCAGCGCACCGGAATGCCGTCCCCTCACCTCGGCGACCGGCACGCGCACCGGCAGTCAGCGACACGTCACGTGAGGTGATGTTCCCCTCGCATCAGCAAACGGCTACCTGCCCCGAGGTCCCGTTCCCCTGGCCTCAGCGATCGGCTGCCTGACGAGAAGGCCGGTTCCCGTAGCGTGAGGCGTCGCGCGCCTGATCGAAGGGCTCGGACCGCGCGACTCAGCAGATGCACGTGTGACCTGAGGTCCGGTTCCCCTCACTCGTGGTTGATGACACACGACGAGGAGTGCCGTTCCCTGCACGTCAGGCGCCGTACGCCTCATGAGAGCACGCGTGACGCTAGCTCAGCAACTCACGCCGACATCGGAGGTGCCGTTCCGCTTACCTCAGCGGTCGGCAACCCGACGTCAGGCGTTGCAAACGCCACGTGAGGCCTCGAAGCTGGCACTCGAGCAGTCGCAACCACCACCTCAGTCACCCGAATACCATATCGGCGACGTGATTCCATTGATCAAGAACGTCGACGCGAACGGCAACTCCCTCGCTACGCTATTAACAGACAAGCTTTTCAGGGTGTCGAGTTACTACTCAACGCGATGAACCCGGCCGTTCAGGTCAGATGATATTCGTGCCTCCGTTCCACGGGCTGACCCACGATGAGCAAACGGATGATCCGGCGCAGTGTCTTCGGCGGATGATGAAAAGTGATGAAGAATGAAAAAGGGCTCGAAGATTAGAGCCGTCTCACGACCTCCAAGTTGTTGTCCCGCAACGGACGGGGTGGGATGTCCACGTGCACGTTGAGAAGTTAGGAAACCAGTCGGATTTCCAGCAAACCTCAGTGTCTGCGCATCTCTCTGTGATTGCCTTGGCAGGCGTGGCACTGAACGCATGGGCCGGCTGGTGGTGGGCGTACCCCGGTGCGGCGTTAGCATGGTGCCGATCATCACGAAAAAGGACTCGAAGGCATACCCGGCGACGCGTGCTGCGACGATTGCGTCCGAGGAGCGTGACAACAGGACGCGCAGCCCCCAGCGATGGACCGCTGCGCAACTACGGCGTGAGCGACCCCACCAGACCGTACAGCCGCACCGCGTTATCTCGCAGAACATCACGAGCGAAGGTCAGCGCCTGCGCGCGGGTAATCTCGCCGTCACGCATCATTCCGGTGAGCGCGATGCCTAACGCGCGACGCGCCGTGTCGTTCGTTTGCCAGCCGATCTCCTCCCAATCCAGCTCCGGCACGCCATTGGGCCAGAGATCGGTTCCGAACAGGAGCTTCTCGGGATACCACTCCAGCCAATACCGGAGCGCGATCGCGAGATGCTGCGGCGTGTCCATCCAGGTTTGCTGAGAGATGTCCGCGTACACGTTCGGCTTCATGACGAGATATGCGATCGCCGGCGTGTAGGCGACCGCGCCCGCGTGGAGCAGGACGAAGGTCGTCTTTCGCAGCCTGGCGTCGTTGAGCACCGGCTCCAGCAACACCGGGTTCGCGCCAGAGAGATAGAAGTAGCTCCCGCAGCCCCCGCCGGTGTGAATGTGTACCGGAAGATCTAGCCGCCCGGCCTCGGCGGCGACGTAGCGGAACAAATAGTCCTGGAGGTGCCGGTACTGAGCCGTGTCCGGCGCGCCGCCGTGCGCATAACGAGCGTATATGCCCGCCGCCTCGGCCTCGCTCGCGGCGGAGAAGTCGAGCGAGCGTAGGTATGCGACCTCGAACTTGATCGCGACCGCGCCCTGCCGCTTCTGCGCCTCGAGCATTGGCGTGACGAGACGGGAGAGGTACTCGCCGAGCGTGGCCGGCAGCTCGGCGACGCCCGCCGCCTTTGCATATCGCGCGCGCAGCATGTCCTCGCGCGAGAAGAAGAACTTTCGATCCGGCGTCTGCGCGGCGAGGGGGCTGTTGTCGAGCGGGAATATGAGCGCGTCGTCGAAGGGCACCCAGCGGTGGTGCGCGTCGTTCAGGCCGCGACCCATCGCCACTCGGTTCGAGAGCTCGAGGTCGATACCGATGCGGCCGAGGACCCAAGCCGGGTAGCTGTCGCCTTGGGCGGCCCGTGCACGTGCCTTCGCCGCGACGACCTCCTGGACATGCGCGGGCGCGCGGTCGGCGTACTTGTAGCCCCAGAGATCCTTCCAGGCGGCAAGGTATTGCGGGTTCTCGGGGCGCGTCGTTAGGCCGGCAGCCGTGGGCTCGAGCGGATCGCAGGGCAGCGCGTCGAACTCGTCGTCCTTCTCGCCTGGGGAAACGAGCTTGGGCGGGTGCGAGTGGTTGTCGATCGCATGGATGCGGCGGATCTCGGCCATGAGCGCGGGATCGATCGCGGGAGCCTGAGCGCCAATACCGAACCAGGCGAGCGTCGTCAGCGCCGCACCTAACGGGAAAGCGAGAAGGATGCGCATGTGGTTGGTTCGAGTCCTCTGGCCTGCGTCGCGAATAGTGCGATGCGGGCTCCCGCTTCGCCACAGGCTCGTTCTAGTCTGTTCGCAACGCGGTCAGCGGGTCCACCCGGGTGGCGCGAATCGCCGGGATGAGGCATGCCACGAAAGCCGCCAGGCCGAGGACTACGGCGACGAGCGCGAACACCGAGGGGTCGTTCGGCTGGACCTCGAACAGGAGCATCCTCACCGCCCGCACGAACACGGCGCCGAACAGAAGCCCGATCGACATGCCGATCACGATCTGCGTCGCTCCCTGCCTGCACACCAATCGGATGACGGCTCCCGCTGTCGCACCAAGTGCCATCCGAATCCCCATCTCGCGCGCGCGGCGACTCACCGAAAACGCCATCACCGCGTACAGGCCAATTGCCGCGAGCATCAGGGAGGTGAATCCGAAGATCACGAACAGTGTCCCGAACACCCGGAGTGGCCAGGTTGGCCTGGACAGCACGACATCCATCGACGCGGCAGCGTAGACCGGAACATCGGGATCGAGCGCAGCGACGACCTTCCGTACGGACGTGACGTTCGCGATGCCCGCCGCGCCGCGCAGCGCAATGCTCGCCGTGGAAAATCGATGCTGCTGCCAGAACGCCGTGAGGACCTCCGGCGGAAAGTGGTCTCCGTTCGCGCTCACCATTCCGAGGGCGTACAGCGTCGGCATCACTCCAACGATGGTCAGCCATTCGGGTTTGCCAACTTGCTCGCGAATCATGAGTCTACGGCCGATCGGGTCGACGCCCGCGAAGTTGCGTCGCGCGAATGATTCGCTCACCACGGCGACAAGCGGCGACCCGCCGCGATCCGTAGGCAAAATCGCGCGGCCTCGCAATACGGGAACATCGAACGCGCTGAAGAAGCCGGGACCAACCGCAAGAGACTGCGCTAGCGGATAGTCCCGCTCCCGAGCATACACACGGCCCTCGATGGCGATGCGCGCACCGCGCCAGCCCGTGCCGGGAAGGTCGTTGCCGATGTAGATGCCGTCGAGTCCCGGTAGGCTCGAGAGGTCGCGCGCCACCGCCTCGAGAAAAAGATGTTGTCGGAGCGTGTCGGTTCCCGTTAGGCTGACGCGGGCCGTCGCCACCGTCGCCGACGCAAATCCCGGCTCGAGGCGTCGCAGCTCGGAAATGCTCTTGGTCATGAATCCGGCGGCGAGCAACATCATCGTCGAGAGCGCAAGCTCTCCGACGACGATGACGCGACTCAGCCTCCCAACGCGCAACGATGATGCGGCGTGAGACTCGTCCTTCAGAATTGCGTTGATGTCGAGGCGCGCCGAGTGCATCGCGGGCAAGAGACCGGACGCGATACTGGCGACGAGCGCCACGAGCATGACGAACACGAGCACGGGAATGTGGAGGCGAATGTCCATCCAGAAGGGACGGTCCGCTTCCAGCGCAATCAGCGCCCGGTTGAATGCGACGACGCCGCCCTGCGCGAGGGCGGAGCCGGCGAGCGCCGCGAAAAATGCGATGATCCCCGACTCGATGAGCGATTGCCGGATCACCGCCGTGCGCGAGGCGCCGAGGGCAAGGCGAATGCCGATTTCCCGCGTGCGGCTCACCGTGCGACCGAGCAACAGGTTCGCCACATTGGCGCAAGCGATGAGTAGCACCAGGAACACCGCGCCGAGCATCGCGTACAGCAGCGAGTAGGCGCGACTCGGCATTGTCGCCCTGATGTACGGTTGAGCGATGTCACGAATGGCGGCGCTGTCCGCGGGCTCATTGGCGAGTCGGTGCGCGAGCGCCGAGAGCTCCGCGTTCGCGCTTCGATAGTCGGCGCCCGGTCGCAATCGAGCGACGATGGTGAGCTCGGCGCCTTCTCCCGGACGCAACCCGGACGCATCGGTTTGCAGGGGCAGCCACAGTGCCTGCGAGCGCGGGAACTGGTATCCCTCCGGCATGACGCCGACAATCGTGTACGACTGACCGTTCACGCGCAGAGCCTTGTTCAGCACGTTCGAGTCGCCGGCGAACCGGTCGCGCCACATCGCGTAGCCGAGCACCGCCGTCGGAGGCGCGTTAGGCGCATTGTCGGCGACACTGAAGGTGCGGCCGATGATGGGCCGCACGCCGGTGACCTCGAACGCGCCCGCCGTCATTCGCGCGATCGTCACGCGCTCGGCGCGGTCGCCGCCGCTCACGTTGACGGTTGCGCCGATGAAGCCGGCGAACAGCGAAAAGGACCGTTGATCGGCTCGGTAGCGCGCGAAGTCCGCGAAGGGGACGAGCGTCTCCTCGCCGCGGCCCGTTGGGTCGCCACGATAGATCATCGCGATCCGCTCCGGGTGATCGAACGGCAAACCCTTGAGGAGCAAGCCATATATGATGCTGAACATCACCGTGGTGAGGGCGATGCCTAACGCGAGCGCGGAGACGCCGGCGACGACGGTACCGGGGCTGCGCCGAAGGGAGCGTGCGCCATAGCGCACGTCGCGAAGGATCGAGCCTGAGCGCCACGGGGGGACGGAGCCGGCCGCCGCCCGAGAGCGTCGGCCGGCGACAGCGTCGTCGAATTGCGCCTCGCCAAGCTGCGCGAGCAGTTGCGCTCGCGCGTTGGCCTCGCCGATCTTCGGCGCCAGCTCGTCGAACTGCGCCTCGAGGTGCTGCGCGACTTCCTCGACGATCTCCGCTTCGTCCTGTGGGTGAAGCATCGCCGAGGACAATCGCGCTTTGACGTCACTCCGCCAGTCATGCATAGCGCACCCCCGAGACTCGGTTGATGGCCGCCACGAACGCCTTCCAGCTTTCGCGTTGCGCCTCGAGCGTCGCGCGGCCGGCCGCCGTGAGGCGATAGAATCGCCGGCGTCGCTCGCCCGCCCTCTCGACCCAGCGCCCAACGATCCAGCCGCGCTGTTCCATGCGGTAGAGGAGCGGATAGAGCGTTGCCACGTGGAAGGACAGCACGCCTCTGGATCGCGACTCGATCAGTTTCTGGAGCTCGTACCCGTGTCGCGGCTCCGTCTCGAGCAACGAGAGGATCAGGAACTCGGCGCTCCCCTTTTTCAACTCGTCGGTAAGCATGGCAGTCATATATGTGGGACTCACACATATAGTGCGCAGCCGGCGCGAGAGGTCAACACGGCGCGGATGATTGCTTGCCGACGATTCGATTAAGAGTCGATTAAGGAGCGGGCGCGGGCGCCGGCAGCGTCACCTCCTGCCGGCCGCTGTGCAGAGATATCTCTCGTCCCGGCCAAACGAACATGCCGGTCACGCCAGGGGGCAGCGTCAACTCGGCGTGGAGCCCGCCACCCGTGATTCGCGTTAGGCGTATCTCGATGTCACCCGCGGGATGGGGTACGCGTCCTTCCGCACGCTGGAGCGGGCCGAGCGCCGGCGCGATCCGCACCGTGCGAAACCCCGCGCTGCCCGGCCGCACGCCGAGGACCGTGGCGAGCAACTCGTAGTTCGGATGTGCCGCCCACGCGTGCGAATCGGACCGGGTCGGCTCGGGATTCTCGGGCGTGGAGGTGAGCCCGAGCGCCAGCATCGCGCGCCAGGGCGCGAGCTGCTCGATGAGACGATCACCAAGGCCCGCTTGCCGCATCGCCTCGAACACGTAGAACTTGAAATAGTAGGTCGCCTGAACGAGCGTCGTGTCGGCAAGGACGCGCTCCATGAGTGAACGCTGACGTGCGACCGGGACGGCGGCAGCGAGTATGGCCAGCACATTCGTCTGCTGACTGTACGGAGCGACGCCGGACGCGTCGCGAAAGAGACCGCGCGTTTCATCCCACGCTCGCGCACGCGTTGCGGTGAGAGCCAGCTCGGCGCGCTTCCGATATGCGCCGGCTATCGCCGGATCTCCGACGTCCGCCTCCAGGCGCGCGGCTCGTTGTAGCGCGTACGCGTAGAGCAGGGTGATCGTCGCCGAGTGCTCGTCGTAGGCACCGGCCGGCACGCCATCGTGCCACTGGCGCGCCCAGTCGATGTAGTTCCAGTACGGCATCGGACCGAGCATTCCCGTGCTGTCGATATGCTGCCCGTACCAGTCGAGAATGCCGCGAATCCCGGCGAGTCGCTGCCGGACGAACGCCGCATCGTCGCGCAGCATATGGTAATCGTCCACCATCGCCACGTAGATCAGCGAGAAGGGCGGGATGATCTGCGGCAGGGCCGATGGGTAACGGCTCATCGTCAGCCCCTCGGGAATGCGCGACGCATCGAACTGTTCGATCGCCTGTCTCGCAAGCCGGTCGTCGCCGCTCATGTAGAGCGAGATCAATCCCTGCACGCGCGTGTCTCCGACGTACTGGAGCTGCTCGTAGTAGGGCGTGTCCATGTACGTCTCGAACGCGCCGATGCGCGCGCCATTCCAGTCCATTCGCCACACGTCGCCGAGCCATGACTGATCGCTTGCGAAACGGGCGCGCTCGCGCAGCGGGTATCCGGTGAAGATCCCGTGGACGTCGCGCAGCCTGAGCGGCGCCTCGGCGGTTTCGATGTCGAGCTGGATGTATCGGAAGGACCGCCAATAGAGCGGTTGGAAGACGCGCCCCTCCCCGCCATCCGAGCGAAAGACGTCGTGGACGCCCAGAATGGTGCGACCGTCGATGTCGTTTCGATTGCCCTTCGCTCCCTGCCCGTCGACGAGAGCCTCGGCGTAGGTCAGCGTCACCGTGCTGCCCGCGCCGCCGCTGGTCTCGACGACGGGGTACGCGTTGGTCGTATGCGACTGATCGAGGAGAAAGGTCGCGCGTGTGTGCGCCGGCACGACCAGCTGGCCCGCGCCACGCAGGAACGCGTCATCGGCCGGGACTCCGGTGGCGCGGCGCAAGCTCGTTAGACGCTGGAGCGTTTCGTCCATCGCGGGAATCGACCGCGGAACGAGCTGCCACCCGAACGTTTCGCCGGTGGTCGGACCGATTGTCGCGCGCAGATGGGGCCGTCCGACCACCGCGGAGCCCGCGGGGACGTCGAACGCGGCGAGGGGCGCC
>DATEHJ010000552.1:0-5097 GCA_035279645.1 Gemmatimonadaceae bacterium | reverse complement strand
GTTTTACAGCGGAGCGCTCAACAGGGAGACTGGCTCACGGAGTCCAGCCGCCGCCCGCGGGCTTGGCCCCGGTACCGCTGAATGAAACGGCCGCCGGTCCTGCGGATGCGTTGCTCGCGATCGTGAGCGTCGCGCTGCGCGCACCGATGCGGGTTGGCCCGAAGCTCACGGAGGCCGTGCACGACTGACTCGGATACAGCCAAACGCCGGTGCAGTTGTCCGAGACAATCGAGAAGTCGCTCGGGTTCGCGCCGCCGATGCTGAGCGACGAGACGAGGCGCGGCCAAGCTCGCGGCGCTGGCGTTAGGCGCGGGGGCGGCGGGGACACGGTGGCATCGCATACGGCGGCGGAGGAGCGCCTAGCGTTCAGATTGCCGAATCCGCGCGTCGATGACTCCATGTTTCGCAAACCATCAACGTGTTTGAAACGCGAACAAGGCCGCACACCGCCGAACACGGTGCGCGTCAGATGGCGCCTTCGGGAAGCCGACCCTCCTTGAACCTCGTATACCAAAGCTCCTCGTCGCTTGCGCTGAAGATCCTCAGCTCCGCGAATATCTCCCGCGCGAAATCAACTGACGCGAGACCGCTGGCAGTGATCACGTGCCGATCGCGCACCGCGGGCGCCTCGACGTAGTGCGACGCGCCCGCGTACTCCGGCGCGTACCTGGGCAGGTAGCTGCGCATATTGCTCGTGTGGCGGCGCTGGTCCAATACGCGCGCGCGTCCGAGCGCGAGCGTGGCTGCGCAGATCGCGGCGACGGGCGTATCGGTGGTGAGCAAATGCGCAACGAGCTGCTCGAGCTTGACGCGCGGGTACGTCGAGTGCTCCCAGAGGTCACCGCCTGGCAAGAGCAGCAGCTCGACGTCATCCACCGCGACATCCTCGAGCACGACGTCCGGAGACATTTTCAATCCGCCCATCGATACGACGGCCGATGGCGTGAAGCCCACTGTTTGCACGTCTCGTTTCCCCCGCCGGCGCAATTCGGCGAGGGCGTGAGCCGGCTCCCAGTCGGCGAAACCATCGAAGACGACAACGTGAATCGAGCGTGTCATGTCCAGATTCCTAGGGCCGGAGCGAGGATCGCCGGAACGTATGCGTTCGATCGGCCGCAGGAAGCCATGATCCGGCAGACGACCGACGATGCGCTGCCCACCCCTTGACGATTCGCGGAGGGGTCTACCTATCTTTCAACAGGTCGCCCTGGCGCGCCAAATTAATCAAATTGCGCGTCGTCCCCTTGTGGACCATTGACTGCGACCTCCGCGTGACCGTGTCGCAGGACCCGCAGCGCCCGCAGTCCGAGCAGCACAGCGGTATCGGCTTTCCTCGCAGGACCCGAGCGCCGTTAGGCGCGCTCGCTGACGTGTGAGACGCTCCCCGTGACCTTCGTGGTCAACTGATGCGGAGCGTAGCTCCGGGCGGGTTGAGATGTGTGCATGCGAGGGCGCGAAGCGCTTTCGGGCCGCATCACAACGGGCATCGGCGGGACTGTGTGGGCACCGCGGGACATGAACGAGCGTGCAGCGGTCCGGCGAGCCATCGCCGGCCGGTGACGTGTATCGCGGGCCCCGATCCGCGTTACCGGTAGTTCGACTGCACCCCTGCGACCGGACGCTCAGCTGCCAGGGACAACTAGAGCCTGTGTACCGTGCCGCGATCCCGTTGCCTAACGGGAACGCGTTGCGCCATGCGCTCGCTGTCGCAGACGTTCACGGCAGGTCTTCGAGCAGTTCAACGCAGATCATCTGAGGACAATTTTTATGAATGCCCACGATAAGCGGGTCTCGCAATCGTTTCGGGGCGTCGAAGTCTGGGTCGATGCGCACACCGCGCTGATTCCCCCCGAAGCGGCCGGTCAGGTCGAGGCGTTGCGCCGCGTCAACCAGCGCCTCGCCCAGTACGTGATCGATCAGGAGCATCAGGATCGCACCGGGATCGGCGGCACGGTCACCGTGCAGCAGCTTCGCCAGGAGCTGTGGCAAAATCACCTGGTGCCGATCGCCGCGATGGCACGCAGCGTCGTTCCGATCACACCGGAGCTCGCGGTTGCCTTACGAGTGCCGCGACCGACGGTCGACGTCGAGAAGGTGTTGGCCTCGGCCAACGCGATCGCGAAGATCGGTGACGCAAATCGGGAGGTGTTGGTGCAGCACGGTCTTCCGACGAACTTCGTCGAGGAGCTCCGCGCCGGAGCGGCCACGTTGCAGGCCGCGATGGAGGAACGGCGGAAGGTGAAGAGCAGTCGTGTTGGTGCAACGAAGGGCATCGCCACCGAGCTGAAGACCGGCCGGTTGGTGGTGCAGACCCTGGACATCGTGTTCACGCGTGTGCTCCGCGCGCAGCCGGGTCTCTTGGCGGAGTGGCGGAACACGAAGCGTGTGACCATCAAGCCGGTGCGCCCGGCGTCCGCGCCCGACGTCGCGCCGACACCGTCGGAACAGAAGGCGGCGTAGTCGCACGATGAGCATGATGTAGCGAAGTACGGGTGAGGGTGTGGGGGAAGAAGAGCGGGCCTGCGGACGCGCAGGCCCGCTCCTTTTTGTCGTCGAGCCCTCTTCGAGGACGGTTCAACGCGTATCGTGCGATTCGCGAGGTGCAACGAGTCGACGACATGAGCGCGTCGAGCAGTCATCAGAGCGCATCGAGCGAGCCGCGAGGCGCATCGAGTGAACCGCGAGGCGCATCGAGCTGACGTCATACCGCTTCGAATCGTGCTATATGGCGCTTCGAGTCATGCTGTTGGCGCGTCGAGTCGTCTAGTAGAGCGCTTCGACTCGCCGTATAGGCGCGTCGAGTCGTCTTGTAGGGCGCTTCCACTCGTCGTGTAGGCACGTCGAGTCGTACTCGATGGGCATCGAGTTCACGTCGACTCTCATCGCGGCCGCTGCAGCAGCGCAACGAGAACACGATGCGGGCGCTCGAGTCATGTCTGTCTCGTGTCGAGTCGATCGAGACACGCCTAGAGACGACCTTGTAGTTCTCCGAACGCACCGTGCACGCTCTCGAGAGGACGCTACAGCAAAAAAAATCGACCGCATCATGCCTGGAGTTGACCCTGCGGCGCCTGGAGACGATTCGGCGGCGACGCGAGCGCAGTCTGCCGGCGATGGAGTCGACTGCTACGCGGCGTGAGTCGACCTAGTTGCGCGTTGAGTGTGCGTGAACGCGCGTCGAGCAGCCACTGTTCGGGCCGGGGACGTCGCGTCATCCTCCGACTGCGGCCGGCATGATCGTTGACGCAGCTTACTCCAACCGGAGCGCGACTTACAGCGCGAAGAGTTGCTCGAGCTTGCGTGTCTTCTCCTCAGCGACCGGTCTTTGCGGAACTCGTCAGTAACGCTCCCAGGTGACGCGCCAGTGTTCATCTGGGCTCGTTGGCCGCACGACGAGTTGGTTCGCGCTGAACTCATACTTCCGCGGCAGGTCCTTCCCGATCAGGCTCCGCACCAGAGCGCCTTCGACGTGAAAGGTGAAGGTGTGCGCGCCTTCATCGACGACATAACTCCCGAACGACGCCTCGTATCCCCCCTCGGAGTAGTTCGAAGATCCCGCGGCGGCTGCCTGTCGATTGCGCGTCAGGACCTGCACCGACGCGTGGCCATCTTGAGTGAACACGAACATTCCCGTGCAGTCGCAGCGGTGAGGCTTTCCGTCGGGGCCCTGTTCCTCGAGCGCAACCAATCGCCACGCACCGACAAACCGATTGCGCATGCTGGTCTCCTGGCGCCCCTGCGCCGGCAGCTGTGTCACGACAAAAAGCAGCGGCACCATGGCCATTGACACGAGTCTCTTCATTGCGTTGGCTCGTTAGGTTCTCACGTGCGATCGGATCGCCTTGCGGGACTTCGCGCCCTTCGGAAGTTTTGTTAAAAAGATTGTCGCGCCCTTTGTCCGGCAGTGTTCGCGCCCTGTTCGGCCTTGTTCGCGTTCACCCTGTTGATGCTTCATCGAACAAGGAGTCGTCGGTGCGGCTCGACTCCAGACCGTCGATTTCCAATGGGCTGCGGCAGGCCCTTCCCGATCACGCTCCGCACTACGGAATTGGCTCCTCACCTGATCCAGCCGGATTCGATTCGCTCACCTTCGCGTGATTCGCGTCCAAAAAACCCTGGACTCTCCAGGCGCTCACGCTTGGAGAGTCGTTAGGACGCGAATGGCGCGAATGAGCCAATCTCAGGGTAGGCAGCAGTTAAAAGAGGCCGACGGTGGCGGCCACTCGCTTGAGTCGCGAACGCAACTGTGTCAGATCGGCCGCCGACAAATAACGGCCGTCCGCGACGACACCGGCGATCGTTCGTGTGTTCCTGATGTCCGTGAGAGGATTCCTGGTGAGCAACACGAGATCAGCGACGCGCCCAACCTCCACCGTGCCGTAATCGCTTCGCTTGTTCCAGAAGAGCGCCGGATTGATCGTCGCTGTTTGCAGCGCCTCGAGCGGCGTGAACCCGGCCGCGACGAAACGCTCGAGCTCGAGATGCAGGCTGAAGCCGGGAAGCACGTCCACGCCGGCCGGCGTGTCGGTCCCGGCGAGCAACGGCACGCCCGCCGCGTGGAGCTTGCGCACGACGTCCAGCTCGTGCTGCACGAACCGCCGGCGCACGTCGAGCGGGTCGGTGTCCATGCTGCCGGCGATCGACTTCCGCATGGACGCGTATTTCTTGTCGATCCACGTGCGCGGCGTGTACGCGAGGTCCGGGTCCTTCATGTAGTCGACCGTGTCGACGAGCCACTGGCCGCGTTCCCAGAACAGGGTAGGGCATTGCCACACCGTGTCCTTCGCGAGTAGCTGGATCACGCTCGCCTCGCGCGACGCGTCGTACCGGTTCAGAAACGCGGCGAGGCTCTTGTTGGCCGCCGAGTCCTTGCCCGCGCCGTAGCGTCGCTTGATGAACGAGTCTTCGTCGGGCGTGCTCGCCTCGAAGATCCCGATGAGATGCTCGAACGTGCGCTGGCCGGCGGCCACGGCCTCCGACGCTCGAATCGCGTCGGGGACGTGCCCCTCGAACTCGATGCCGCTCTTCTTCGCCTCGGCCGCAATCGCGAAGTACGCGTCGCGCGGCACTCCCGACTGGATCTTGATGAAGTCGACG
>DATEHJ010000551.1:0-6523 GCA_035279645.1 Gemmatimonadaceae bacterium | reverse complement strand
TACGTCGCATAACGATTGCCGCTCCGGGCGCGGGCGGCCGTCGGACTCTTCTCGGGAGAGGTGATCGTGGAGCTCCGCGGTCGAGTCGCGTTGGTGACGGGTGCCGGACGACGTGTCGGTCGGGCGCTGGCGGTCGGACTCGGCGCCCGGGGCATGACGGTCGCCGTGCACTACCACGCCAGCGACGCCGGAGCCCGAGAGACGGCTTCTCTGATTACGAAGGGGGGCGGTACGGCCTCGCTGGTCGCGGCGGACCTAACGAGTGGCGACGCTCCGGACGCGCTCGTCCGCGAAGTCGTCGAGGCACTGGGCGGCCTGGACGTCCTCGTCAACTCCTCGGCGGTGATGGAGCGGACGCCGCTTGGGAATGTGACCGCGCCGCAGTGGGATGCGATGATGGCGCTCAACCTCCGAGCGCCGTTTCTCCTTGCACAGGCAGCGGCGCCGCACCTCGCGCGCGCACACGGCGCCATCGTCAATATCGCCGATCTCGCCGCTTTCGAGACATGGCCGGCGTACATTCCGCATGGAATCTCGAAGGCGGGCGTCGTGTACATGACGCGCGCGCTCGCGCGGACCCTCGCGCCTAACGTGCGAGTCAACGCTGTCGCGCCGGGTGCCGTGCTGTTGCCCGACGGTTGGACCGATGGGGACGCGGCCAAGTTGCGCGAGTCGACGCCGCTGGCGCGCCTCGGATCTCCCGACGATGTCGTGGCGGCGATGCTGTACTTGCTCAGCGCCGACTACGTCACCGGCGAGACGCTGATCGTAGATGGCGGACGACATGTCCGAAAATGAGCGTCCGATTCGCTTCGGGACGATCATCGTCGTTGGGGGCGGCTGCTACGGTAGTTACTACGTGCGCCAGCTTCGTCGAGCGCGGGCGGCTGGCGCGGCGACCTGGCATCGCGTCCTCGTCGTGGATCGCGACGCGAATTGCGCGCTCGTGGCCTCGGGCAACGCGATCGCTGGCACCGCACCGAGCGATGGCGTGGAAGTCGTGGTCGAGGATTGGAGAACGTTCTTTCGAGGTTATCTTGGCAGCGCCGCCGACGACCGAGTTGGTTCTAGTGCCGACGCGATCGTTCCGTCGCCGCTGATGCCACATTTGATGTTCGAGTGGATTCTGGAGCGCGCTCGCGAGCGCTGGCCGGAGCGCGACGTCGCAACGCAACCGCTGCAGGGTCCACCCGACACACCCTGGCAGCGGGCCACGGCCGGCGGCCCACACTACGTGAGCTTTGCGGAGTGGACGTGCCCCATCAACTGCATCGAGCCGGCAACCTGTCCGCACACGAGGGAAGAGCGCACTTGGAGCCTTCCTCGTACGGCGCGCGCGTACGTCGAGAGTGAACTGCGTCAGGGACGCCCGCTTGCCGGCCCCGTGATATTTCACTGTACGCATCGCACGTACGGTGTCGGCATGTTCGACACGCGCGAGGTACTCGACGGGGACGATCTCGTGCGATCGCTCGGGGAGAAGGGTGCGGCTGAGGTGCTCGTCGGCACCATGTCGCATTGCCACGGCGCGTTCGAGCGCCTCGTCATCGGGGCACCGGCACATCGCGGTTTCGCGAGCACGCCGCACAGGTGAAATTACGGCCATGGGAAACACCTTCAAATACGATGTCGTGATCATCGGGGCGGGGCCGGCCGGAATGTGCGCCGCGCTCTACGCCGGGCGGTCGATGTTGCACGCTGTCGTACTCGAGCGAGGATTTCCGGGCGGCGAGCTCCTGAACACGGAGCTCGTGGAGGACTATCCGGGCTTCGAGACGATCCTCGGTCACGAGCTGGCGGAGAAATTCCACACCCACGCGGTGAAGTTTGGCGCTGAGTTCAAGAACGGGGTCCACGTCACGTCCGTTCGCAAGCGCGAGGACGGACTCTTCGATTCGGAAAGCAGCGAAGGGGATATCTATCAGTCGGCGGCGGTCATCGTCACCGCCGGGGGTACGCCCGTGAAGCTCGGCATCCCCGGAGAATTGGAGTACGCGGGGAAGGGCGTGTCGTACTGCGCGATCTGCGACGGCGCGTTCTTCAAGAAGCAGACGATCGCCGTGATCGGCGGCGGCGATGCGGCGACCGAGGAGGCAGACTTCCTCACTCGTTATGCGGAGAAGGTGTATCTGATCCACCGCCGTGATTCACTGCGCTCCTCGAAGATTCTCCAGAAGCGGCTGTTCGAGAATCCGAAGATCGAGGTCATCTGGGACACTGTCGTCGATCGCATTGAGGGCGACGACCGCGGTCTTGTACAAACGCTCAAGCTGCGCAACGTAAATACGTGCGAGGAGAACGACCTCGCCGCGACCGGAGTGTTCATCTTCGCCGGCTTCAGGCCGAATACCGGCATTCTCGTCGATCACGTTCGGCACGATGCGATGGGATATCTCCTTACCGACGTGAACATGGAGACATCCATTCCCGGTCTCTTCGCCGCGGGTGACCTGCGGTCGCAGCTCACGCGTCAAGTCACGACCGCCGTCGGGGACGCGACGACAGCAGCCATCGCCGTTGAGAAGTATCTCAAGTCGCGAACGGATGGTGGCTCGGGCGAGATCATCGGAACCGGAGGCTATTCGGCGTGAAAATCGATTGGTGTACCGTCGGCGCGTTTCAGGAGAACAGCTATCTCGTCGTCGATCCGACGACGCGCCGCGGCGTGCTGGTCGATCCCGGCGCCGAGCCGGAGCGAATCATCGACATGGTGCGCTCGAGCGGCGCGACGCTCGACGCGATCTGGCTGACGCACGCGCACGTCGATCACATCGGCGCGATCGCGCCGGTGAAACGCGCCTGGAACGTGCCCGTCTACCTGCATCCGGCCGATCGGCCCCTCTTCGATCGGGGCGCCTGGCAGGCGGCCATGTACGGCATTCCCTTCGAGCAGCCCCCGGATCCGGATCATGACTTGGCCGAGGGCGACCAGCTGACCGTTGGCTCACTGCGGTTCGAGGTGCTGCACGTACCAGGTCACGCGCCTGGACACGTCGCCTTCGTTGCTGACGGGCACATGATCGGCGGCGATCTACTCTTCGCGGGCTCGATCGGGCGCACCGACCTCCCGCTGGCGGATCCCGATCGTATGATCGAGTCGCTGGAACGCGTCGCCGGCCTGCCCGACGAGACAGTGGTCTATCCCGGCCATGGCCCCACCACATCCATCGGCCGCGAGCGGGCGACGAATCCGTTCCTGACTGGCGTCGCGCGGGTCGTTAGGCGATGACCGGTCGCGGCGTCCCGGTGGCCGAGTCGCTGCTCCTCGCGGTCTGGATCGGCGCCGCGGCGCTCTTTGCGCTCGTCGTCGCGCCGGCTGCGTTTGCCGTCCTGCCCACCCGTACCCTCGCCGGCGCGCTCGTCGGACGCGTGCTCCCGGTCATCTTTTACGCCGGCGTGGTCATCGGGTCGACGATCGTACTTCTCGATCTCATGGGACGCACGGGGTCATGGGGCAGAACCGCTGCGGGAGCGGTGTCGGCACTGGCCTGTGCCGTCGCGCAGCTCGTCGTCGGCCGTCGCATCGAGCAGCTGCGAGTGGCCATCGGCGCCCCACTCGATGCGTTGGCGGCGGATGATCCTCGTCGCCTCGCCTTTGGCCGATTGCACGCGATCAGCGTCGGCTGGCTCGGCATCGCGATGCTGGCGGCGATCGTCGCGCTGTGGCTGGCCGTTCGCTCACTCACACCGCGGCAATGAGCATGTTAGAACGACCTAAGTGGTCCCTCGGAATGACAGGACACTAACCAACTGCTTTTCTCATGGCTTCTACGACACGGACTGAAAAGGACCCGCTCGGCTCACTCGAAGTTCCGGTCGATGCGCTGTACGGCGTGCAGACGCTTCGCGCTGTTCAGAACTTCCCAATCAGCGGATTGCGGCCCCTCGCGCCATTCGTGATTGCGCAAGTGTGGATCAAGAAGGCCGCGGCGCTGACGCACAAGGAGACAGGACGCCTCGAACCGCGCCTTGCCGAGGCCATCGTCGCCGCCGCCGATGAAGTGTTAGGCGGCAAGCACATGGATCAATTCGTCGTCGATCCGTATCAAGCCGGCGCGGGCACGTCGCACAACATGAACGTCAACGAGGTTCTGGCCAATCGTGCCAACGAGCTCCTCGGCGGAAAGCGCGGCGAGTACAAGCCCGTGCATCCGAACGATCACGTGAACATGGCCCAGAGTACGAACGACACGATCCCGACGAACATTCGCCTCGCCTGTCTCTCACAGCTCGACGGCCTCATTGCGGCACTCGAATCGCTGTCCACCACCTTTGTCGCCAAAGGCCGTGAGTTCGACGACATTGTGAAAGCGGGACGCACGCATCTGCAGGACGCGATGCCGATTCGTCTCGGGCAAGAGTTCACGGCATACGCGGGGTCGATCGACCGCGCGATGCGTCGCGTGATCGAGGCCGCCGATTATCTCCGCGACCTCGGGATTGGTGGAAGCGCCGTCGGCACGGGAGTCACCGTCGAGCCGCAGTATCCCGACCTCATGATCAAGCATCTCAAGCGCATCACGGGACTCGAGCTTCGCGTTGGCAAGGATCGCGTGCAGCTGATGCAAAGCATGGGGGACGTCGCTGCTTTCAGTTCGATGCTCAAGGTCCTGGCAGTCGATCTGAGCAAGATCGCGAGCGATCTGCGGCTGATGGCGATGGGCCCGCGAACCGGCATCGACGAGATCAAGCTCCCCGCCGTGCAGCCCGGATCGTCGATCATGCCGGGGAAGGTGAATCCATCGATCCCGGAGATGGTGAATCAGGTCTGCCTTCAGGTTTTCGGGCTCGACACGACCGTTGCGGCGGCAGCCGAACATGGTCAACTGGAGCTCAACGTCATGATGCCGGTGATCGCATTCAACGTGCTGCTCGCGATGCGAATTCTCACGAGCGCAGTGACTACGTTCACGGACAAATGTGTGAAGGGCATCGAGGCCAATCGCGCGATGTGTGAGTACTGGGTCGAACGATCGGCGGCATTGGCGACGGCACTTGCACCGCAGATCGGCTACGCGGCCGCGGCGGAGCTGAGCAAGCAATCAGTCAAGGAGAACATCCTCATTCGCGACCTCGTGAAACAAAAAGGTGTGCTCCCCACTGACCAGATCGATGATGTGCTCGATCTGCGTAAAATGACGGAAATCGGTGTTCCGGGCGGGGCTCACGGTGCAGTGGCTGCCGGCTGAGTCCGTCGCCCTTGTGGGTTCCGTAGCAGGGCCATAGAGTCCAACTGTGCGCATTACAACCCTGGCCGAGTACGGCGTCATCTGCGCGCTCCATCTCGCGAGACGCGTTTCGGAGGGCCCGATCACCGGCCGCGATATCGCGGCGCGCGAGCGGCTACCAGTCGACTACGTCGAACAGATCCTGTTGCGCCTCCGGCGCGCGGGGATCGTACGCAGCACCCGCGGCGCGCGAGGAGGTTACGAGCTGGCCGGCGACGCGGAGACGATCTCGATTCGTGCAGTCATCGCCGCGTCCGAGTCGACGACGTTCGACCTGCACTGCGTCTCCCATCCCGTGGAGGAGGAGCGGTGCTCGGCATCGCACGCGTGCAGCATCCGGCCGGTGTGGCAGCTCCTTCAGCAGAAGATCGATGACGTGCTCGAAGGCATTCGACTCTCCGACCTGTTGCACGAAGAGAGTCAGGTGCGCGCGCTCGTCGGCTTGACGGAGCGCGCGGTGACAGTTTCGTCAGTCCCCACAAGTCGGCATATGCTGCCCGTGCTCGGCGACTGATCTGCCAACGCGCCAAGAAGCCTCCTCTCCAGGATGACGATGTTCACGCGCTGGCGCAGTGAGCGCGAGTTTCAGCGGAAGGCCGAGAAATTCGTCACGCGTGTGCTCGCGGAGCCGAGCGACGACGACGTGCGATGGCTCGCGCAGGTGGCCACGCATGGCGACACGGATCACGCGCGCTGGGAACTTCGCTATGCACGCCGATCGCTCGGTCTCATCACCGCCGAGCGCGATGCACTCGATGATCGCACGAGCTCACTGGTAGCGCGTGCACTGGCCGACGCGACCGCACGAGATCCTCAGGTCGCGCCGGACATGCAGGAAGTTGCAGAGCGTCAATTCAACGCGCGGCTGAGTGCCTATCGCGACGCGCTCGCGGCCCGCGCTGGCGCCGCCACCGCCGCGAGATTGGGGCAGACGCTCTTTGCGTTCGCCGGCGGCTCGTTCCGACAGATCGACGAGCACATCCTGCGCGGCGGTGATTTGCTCTCGGGGTATCTCGCGGAAGCGAACGCCGCGCTGCGTGACACCTTTGGGAAGGCGTCGCTCCCGGAAAACGTGCCGCCGTCTGCTCTCGTCGGAAAACAAGGCAGTTGAAAGAGCGGCAGTGCCGAAGGGGGGACTCGAACCCCCACGGGCATACGCCCACTGCGCCCTGAACGCAGCGCGTCTACCAATTCCACCACTTCGGCGAAGTCTCGAAGAGTACACCGCTTGCATTACTCGGTCAACGCGCGTCGTGTTGCTCGCGTTCCTCACGCGGTCTAAGTTGCGACGACCG
>DATEHJ010000550.1:0-10789 GCA_035279645.1 Gemmatimonadaceae bacterium | reverse complement strand
CTGGTTTTGGTAAGAGCGAGAGGTGGGGGATCCCAACCTCGCGCGCGGCGCAGCAGCAAGTCAAAGGCTGGCGATCTCGACGCACGGTGGGTGCTCAACCCGCCGGGGTGCTTCATTCGTCAGTCGCTCGAGGGGACGCTGCGCCAGCGCGGCATTCCGTTCGAAGTCGCCGCCGCGATCAACAATATCGACATGCAATTGTCTCTCGTGGCGAGCGCGGCCTCGGGCTTATCCCCGCGCGATTTCTCGCCTCGCATCCCAAGCGCCGGCGGCTGGAGCGAATCAAGCGGTCCGGCGTCAGCATTGAGGCTTCAATCGTGTTCATGCAAGCCGGCCATTTGGGCCGGCTCGAAACCGCGGCGACATTTCTTCAAGAAGAGTTTCGAGACCATTTCGCCGGGCGCGAGATTCGTTGATCCCCAAAAATGCAAAACGTCGAAGGCGTTGGCCACGACGTTTGTCGCAACTCCAACCAATTCGTCTAGATCGCTCAGAGCGGGCGATGGGACTCGAACCCACGACGTCCAGCCTGGGAAGCTGGTCGAAGCCAACGGGGTCGGTGCGCAAGTCGTTGATTTGCAGCGGGGAACGGCCAGCTCACTTCTCTAGGCGCTAACGGATTGGCGCGCATTGAAGGCCAAACGGTTACCAACGGTTACCGGTGGTCGGACTGGCCGTCCCTGGACCGGACACCAGGAAGTCGGTATGATGTCCATCATATGCCATCCGTGACATGAGACGACCTGCCCCCACGCGCAAGGAAGCAACGCACGATCGCATCGTCGAGGCCGCCGCGCGCGCGATTCGGCGCAGCGGCTTCGAGGGCGCCGGCGTTGCCGACATCATGAAAGACGTTGGCTTGACGCACGGCGGCTTCTACGCCCACTTCGAGTCGCGGGAGGCGATGCTGACCGAGGCCGCCGACCGTGCCGGAGCAGAAAGCGTCGCCGCCGCGGAGCGCGCCGCGGCCACTGCCCCACCGAACAAGGCGCTGGGGGCCCTGCTGAAAGTCTACCTCTCGAAGGAGCATCTCGAGAGTGTCGAAACCGGGTGCGCGACCGCGGCCCTCTGCTCGGAGATACCGCGCCAGACGCCCCAGGTGCGGCGCGCCGCGACGCGTCGCATCAAGGAGATGATCGACGTCGTCGCGCGTCAGTCCCCAGACTGGGGGCAGTCGGGCGCGCACGCGCACGCACTCGTCACCACGGCGACGATGGTCGGCGCGCTCGTGCTGGCCCGCGCCGTCGATGACTCGCGCCTTTCCGACGCGCTGCGCGAGGCGGCGCTGGCACACCTCACCTAATGCCGGCGCACATGTCTGTTCGCGCGCGTTGACATATGATGCGCATCATATATAAAGCCTGACGTCAACGCGTGACTTGGCCGGAGCTCCCGCCGGCGCTCGCAGTGGCTCGATGAACAACCCGATAAAGGAGTCCGCCATGCCGGATGACAGTCTGCATCAGCCCGCGCCGACGCCAAGTTTAGAGGTCGATGCCCTGAAGGCGCACCTCGGGATCGAGGACAGCGGAACCATCCTGATCGTTCGCGTCGACGGCGGCCCTCATGGCTTCTTCGGTCCGGAAATCGCCAACCAGCTAGAGGAGTTGGTGAACCGGGTCGACCACGGCCGACGCGTTCACGCCGTCGTCGTCACCGGCGCGCATCCGAAGCGGTTCATCAGCCATGCTGACGTCCGCTGGCTGCAGGAAAGAGGTGAGCTGCCCCTCTATGATCCCGACATGTACGCGAGGACGCTCGAATCGGGCCGCGTTCCTGGTCGCCACTCGACGGACGCGGTGTCGCCACGATGAAGGCATTCATCCTCGATCATTACGGAGGCGCCGACCGTGTGCGGTTTGGCGACATGCCAGAGCCGCAGCTGCGCGAGGATGGTGTCTTCGTCCAGATCCGCGCCGCAGGTGTCAACCTTCTCGATTCCAAGATCAGAAACGGGGAGTTCAAGCGCATCCTGCCATATCGCTTGCCGATCATCCTGGGCCATGACGTGGCGGGGGTCGTGGTCCGGGTCGGATCTCGCGTCCGGCGGTTCAAACCCGGCGACGAAGTCTATGCGAGGCCGGCTGACGGGCGGATCGGTTCATTCGCAGAATTCATTGCGATCAAAGAAGCCGACGTGGCGATCAAGCCGAAGACGCTCACGATGGAAGAAGCCGCCTCCATTCCGCTGGTCGGTTTGACCGCCTGGCAAGCGCTGATTGAACGAGCGCACCTCGAGAAAGGTCAGAAGGTTCTGATCCACGCCGGCTCGGGTGGTGTGGGCACCTTCGCCATCCAGCTGGCGAAGCACGTCGGCGCGACCGTGGCGACGACCACGAGCACGGCCAACGTGGCTCTGGTCAGGAGCCTCGGCGCAGACGTCGTGATCGACTACAAGAAGGAGGACTTCGCCGACGTCCTCCGCGATTACGACATCGTGCTGAATAGCCTGGACAAGGTGACGCTTGAGAAGTCTCTGCGAGTGCTCAGGCCCGGCGGACAGCTCATCTCTATCTCAGGGCCACCAGATGCGACGTTCGCGCGAAGCATCGGCGCCTCGTGGCTCCTGAGAACGATCATGAGCGGCTTGAGCTACGGGATCACGGCGAAAGCCAAGCGCCGCGACATACGATACTCGTTTCTTCTGATGAGAGCGAGCGGCCAGCAGTTGACCGAAATCACTGCGCTCATCGACAAGGGAATTGTCCGTCCGATCGTCGATCGAATCTTCCCGTTCGCATCGACCAAGCAGGCGATGGCTTACGTCGAAGAAGGACGCGCAAAGGGCAAGGTCGTCGCCTCACTGAGGTGAAACGCGGCAATGGCACGTGATCACCGGTTAATCAACCGTGACAGGAGGGCAACATGACTGCAACGCAGAACGCAAAGCTCGACTGGAAGAGCGTGCCAACCCAGAGGATCAGCGCAGGCGGAGTGGAGTATGCTACCGCGAGCTAGGTGTGAACAATCCCGGCCCGCCGGTGGTGTTCCTCGTTCACCTGGCTGCCGTCCTGGACAACTGGGACCCGCGAGTTGTCGATGGTTTCGCGGCCAAGCGTCACGTGATCACCTTCGACAATCGAGGCATCGGCGCGTCCAGCGGTTCGCCGGCGAGCACAATAGAACAGATGGCGAATGACGCGAGCACCTCATCAAGGCCATGGGCTTCGACCAAGTGGATCTCTTCGGGTTCTCGATGGGCGGGATGATCGCGCAGGAAATCGCCCTGATGGAGCCGCAACTCGTTCGCAGGATGGTCATCGCGGGGACAGGCCCCGCCGGCGGCGAAGGCATCAGCAAGGTGGCCCGTGTCACCTACCTCGACATGATCCGGGGGTTTCTCACGCGTCAAGACCCGAAGCAGTTTCTGTTCTTCACCAGGACGCCGGCCGGGATCCGCGCCGGCAAAGAATTTCTGGGGCGGTTGAAGGAACGCTCCCAGAACCGTGACAAGGAGATCACCGTCAGCGCACTGCAGGCACAATTGAAGGCGCTGCGCCGCTGGGGCTCGAAGGAACCGGCGGATCTGTCACAGATTCACCAACCGGTGCTTGTCGCCAACGGCGACAGTGATCGGATGGTCCCGACCAAGAATTCGCACGATTTGGCGCGGCGTCTTCCGAATAGCGGCCTCATTATCTATCCGGATGCTGGACACGGCGGGGTGTTCCAGTTCCACGCGGACTTCGTGCCCAAGGCGCTGGAGTTCCTTGCATGATAAGCCGGGTCGGTGCTCAAGCTCGCCGAGCTAGATCAGCACTTCGCGGTAAAGACCCGGACTGATCCAGAAACTCGCGCCGCGCAACGATCAGGGCGTTCCGGAGTACTGAGGAATGCCAGCCAGGTGGGCTGGACGAGTCGCGATGGAGATGCGCCGCCTAACGGTTCGCAAACCATTCGTGTTCAATCACTTGCAGCGCTCTTTCCCTTCAACGGTAACCAACGCAATCCCCGCGAGTGGTCACCGTTGGTTACCGTTGCGACGACGAAATCTGTATTTCACTACCACTTACAGAGCGGGCGACCGGACTCGAACCGGCGACGTCCAGCTTGGGAAGCTGGCATTCTACCAACTGAATTACGCCCGCGTTCTCCCTAATCTACCGCGCGAATCGATGGCACTCAACGTGGACGGCGCGGACGGCTCGCGCTCTTTTTGCCCCGGACAAGACTCTCGAGCATGCGGGCAGCCATGTCGAAGTGCTGTCCCACGCTGAACGCCCTCGGATCGATCACGGCCTGGAGCGCGCACCCGTGGATGAGGCTCACCGCGACCGCGGCGACCGCGTCGGGGTCCGGGCGACGCGTCTTGGGCTCCCCATTCGTGGCCCCGTCGCTGGCGACGCGCAGCGCGTGGCGGTAGCCGTCGAGCGCCGCGCCGACTCGCCGCCGAATGGACGCGCTGCGCACGCCCAACGCCCAGTACTCGAGAAAGAGTCGAAAGTGCCGCGGATCGCGCGACAGCCGCTCCATCTCGGCGCGCAACAGCGCGCGCATCCGTTCGCGCGGCCGGGTGATGCTCTCCAAGCCAGTCGGAACGGGCAGCACTGCGGTCGCATCGAGCACACGCTCGAGCAACGCCATCACGAGCGCGTCGCGACGATCGAAATGGAACAGGACCGTTCCATGGCTCACGGCCGCGCGGGCCGCGACCGCGCGCAGCGTGAGGGCCTCCACGCCGCTCCGTGCCGCGACGTCGTAGGCGGCGCGCATGATGTCGTCTCGGCGTCGCGCCTCAGACGCCTTCTGACCCGGCATATGGTCGTCTCGCTCGTTATGCGAGAACGGCGAGGACGTCGGTTTCGCGAACGATGAGCAACTGCTCACCAGCGATCATGACCTCGGTGCCGCTGTACTGCGCGTAGAGGACCGTATCGCCCACCTTCACGTCCATCGGCACGCGCTTGTCTTTCTCGAAGCGCCCCGGACCGACGGCGATGATCTCCCCCTGCTGCGGCTTCTCTCTCGCCGAATCGGGGATGTAAAGCCCGCGATGTTTCGCTTCGACCTCGGCGACCGTCTTGATCACGACGCGGTCGGCGAGCGGAGAAACTTTCACTATCTGTTTTGCGATCATGGGCGTCCTCACGGAATGAGACCACGGCGGCTCGTCACGCTCTGCATTGACCAACTGGTCAGAGAACGGTATGACGTATTGACCACGTGGTCAACGAAGCGAGATGCCGCCCCTATCCATCGACGCCGTCGTGCGGTACCTTTCGAGCAAGCGTAGCGGGAACGTGTGCCACCAGCCCCGCTGCCTGACGCGACTGGCGATTCTGGCGACGCCTGTTTCCTCCCCTTCCCTCCCAGCGGCCTGTCGATGATGGCACGGTGCCTCCTGTCGTGACCCCGACGGAGAAATGGTGGGCAATGACCTGCGCAACGTGCGGCGGGTTCGTTCCCATTCGCCCCGTCGAAGCAACAGAGCACGCCACGCCGTCATTGCACGGCGCGGCGAACTGCGTCCGATGCAACGCATCGAACGTGGTGACGGATGCCGCGCTCTTCGTCATCGACGGCAAGCGCCTGCGCCGCATCAGGCTCAGCTCACCCACCGACTTCGTGAAATGACTCACGGCTCCGCAGAGGCCCCCCCACGCGGGGCTCCGCCCCTTCCGCCGCCAGCTGACAAGGCGAGTTGGCGCCCAGTCGTCGCGCAGTATCAGCTCCAGCGACCCCATCGCGCCGTGCTCCAACTCGTCACGACGCTGCTGCCGCTCGCCGCTCTGTTCGCGGCCATGTACCAGCTGCTCGCGCTCTCCTTCTGGTGGACGCTGGTCTTCGTTCTGCCGGCCGGCGCGCTCCTCGTGAGGACCTTCGTCCTCATGCACGATTGCGCGCACGGCTCGTTCTTCAGCTCGCGGCGCGCCAATCGCGTCGTCGGGGCAGTTACGGGTTTGCTAACGCTCATTCCATTCGAGCATTGGCGACACGAACACGCGCTCCATCACGCGTCGGCCGGGGATCTCGATCGCCGCGGGCACGGTGACGTGGAGACGCTCACCATTCGCGAGTATCTCGCGCGAACGCCCTCGGGGCGGCTGCGCTACCGCATCATCCGACACCCGCTGGTGTTTCTCATCCTCGGACCACTGTTCTTCGTGCTCGACAAGCGCGTTCCACCGCGCGGAGTGGGCGCGGGCCGAGCACAAGTCGCGAGCGTCTGGCTGACCAACGCGGCCATCGTCATCGTCGGCGGGGGACTGATCGCGCTATTCGGGTCCCGCGTCCTGCTCATCTACCTGCCGGCCTATTATCTCGCCGTCACGGCAGGGATCTGGCTCTTCTTCGTGCAACACCAGTTCGAAGGTACCTACTGGGAAGAGCACCAGCGCTGGGATTACGCCTCCGCGGCGATCGCCGGCAGCTCGTATTTCCAGCTCCCCGCCGTTTTGCAGTGGGTCACTGGAAGCATTGGCTTCCATCACGTGCATCATCTCGGCCCCAAGATTCCGAACTACAATCTCCAGCGGTGTCACGACGAGAATCCGCTCTTTCAGCGCGCGACCGTGATCACGCTGCGGAAGAGCCTATCGGCACTCCGTCTCGCGCTGTGGGACGAAGACGAGGGGCGACTCGTGTCGTTCGATCGGGCGCGCCAGGCGTGACTAGTGACTAGTGACTAGTGACTAGTGACTAGTGACTAGGCACTAGTCACCAGCCACTAGTCACCACTAGCCCCGCGTCCCGCGCGGCCTTCGACGCGCGCCAGACAGTCCCGCGCGATCGTGATGTCCTGGCGCGCGCCGATCTCCTGCGCGATGTCGAGCGCGCGCTGATAGCACCGCACCGCGTCCGGGTAGTCGCCTAACTTCTCGTTGATCCCGCCGATCAGGCGCAGGCACTCGACCTCGCGCCACCGGTTGCCGCTCGTCGCGAAGTAGCCTAACGCGGTGCTCGCCTCGTCGGCGGCGCGCAAGCGATCGCCGCGCGCGTTGAGCGTTTCCGCATGGTTCAACGTCACCATCGCGATCAGCTCCGCATCCTCCACCGCGCGCGCCGCGACGAGTGCTTGCTCGAGCAGCTGCATCGCGAGGTCGGTGTTCCCGCGGTCGAGCGCGATGCGTCCGTGGTTGTTCAGGGCGATCGCCTCGCCGAGCTGATAGCCCGCGCTGTGGAAACAGCCGAACGATTCCGCGAGTGACAGCTCCGCCGCTGCCGGTTGGCCAAGCTGCCACTGGATCGATCCGATGTTCTGGAGGGCGATGCCCCGCACCCGCTGCGTATCGGTCGTCTCGAGCACCTGGTTGAAGAGCGCGAGCGCCTCGTTGAAATCCCCCCGGCACATCAACACGTTCGCCTCGGCGATGATCGCCTCGCAGCATAGGGGGCCGAGGCACGCCGACCGGGCGATCTCCTGTGCGCGACGCGCCGTATCCAGTGCGTTTCCCCAGTCCGACTGGCAGCGGTAGACGCGCGACTGATGGGTCAGCGACTCCGCGATGAAGGCGGGATCGACGGACTCCTCCGCGGCGGTTCGATAACACTCCAGGGCGCGGTCGAGCACGCCATGACTCTCGTACTTCCGGCCTTCCTGCAGTCGTTCGATCATGTCAGGCACGATGGTTGCCTGCAAATGTGAACTTCGTCGGGTCAAGCTACCCTGAATTTGTGTTGCCGACGATAGATGCAAAAGCCACGCAAGTCTCTCTCGCCCCCCGGAGACGCAACTGTGACCATCATCGGTAAGTTCGGCAGTCGACTCGCGCGAATCGCCGCGATTGGCTCGATCGCGCTCGCTGGATCATGTCACGGGTGGCCCCTCGACCCGCCGCCCGCTCAGACAACGCTCGCCGCATGTCCCGCCGCGCAGACGGACAACACGTCCAGCCTCCTTGGAGTCCTCGGAGGCACGGTCTCGCTCGATGGCACTTCGGTATTCCTGCCCGTCAACGCGCTCCTGTCGGCGACCGACATCGAGCTCACGATCCCCGCGTCGCAGTACATGGAGATCGGCGTAACGGCGAACGGCGGTCACTTTCTCTTTCAGCTGCCGGTCACCATCACGATCGACTATTCCCGCTGCAGCCCGCAGGTTCAGCAGGAGAAGCTCAGCGTCTGGCACATCAATCCCCAAACGCATCAGCTGCTCGAGAACATGGGCGGGGTCGACGTCAAGCTGACACACACGATCACGTTCACCACCGACCATTTCTCGGGGTTCGCGATCGCGTACTGACGAGATTAGGGGCTAGGGGTTAGGGGTTAGGGGTTGCTAATCACGAGCTCAATCTTTGTAGGGATCGAGCTCGTTCTCGCCGGCCATGACGACGATGATCGGACGCAGGGTGTGCAGCACCTGCACGGTGCTCCCCTGCGCGGCGAGGACGTCTGGCAAACGGCGATAGGCATGCGGACTCTCATCGAGTCCGCCTCCGCGCAGGATGACGCCCTTGCCGCCGACCCATTCGCGCAGCATCTCCCACGACACCTTGCCCGGCGACTTCACTTCGCCGGTCTTTCGATTCACCTTGCCGCGCGCTTCGGTGCGACTCATGACGCGGCCGGCGCCGTGGACAGTGGAGTAGAGCGCAGCGCGCTGTTCATCGCCGTCACCAGCGGCGCCGGCGAGAATGACGGCGTCGTCGCCCATCGAGCCGCCGACGAATCCTTTCTGTCCGGGGAAGGCCGGTGTCGCGCCCTTGCGCACGACGATGAGCTCTTCCCCGCCATGCTGCTCCGTCCACGCGAAGTTGTGGTGGTTGTGCACGAGCTCCAACTCCCGACCGCCGAGGATGGATACTACCTTGCGCGCGACCCATTCTCGTCCCGCGTACGCATACTCGCCGGCGAGATTCATGAGGTGCCAGTAGTCGTGGCCTAACGGTTCGTCGATCGAGAGCAGGGCTTCAGCCTCGGGAACGCGCTCGCCCCATTTCTTCCCCTGCGAGAGCGCGAGGAATCCGGAGGCGACGGTGTGCCCGAAGCCGCGCGAACCGAAGTGCACGCCGACCCACAATCGGCCCTGCTCGTCGGCGAACACGTCGACATAGTGATTCCCGCTCCCGACGGTGCCGAGTTGATTGCGCGCCTTCGCGTGGAGCGATGCACGCTCGGGCTTCGTCGGAATCGCGCCCCAGATCGGAGAGTCGAAGAGCGCATGCTCGGTCGGCGCGTCGTCGGCGAGATTGTTCCGACCTATGCCGAAGCTGATCGTCGCCTGAATCTCGTCCGCGAGATGCTGCAGCTCGTTAGGCGAGAATTGCTCGAGCGTGAGATTCGTGCGGATCGCGGCGTTGCCGCAGGCGATGTCGAAGCCAACGCCGACGACGGATACCTTGCGCCGATACGCGGCCACACCGCCGATCGGCATCACGTAGCCCAGATGGCCGTCGGCCATCAATGCCACACGCTCGGCGCGCGTAGCGACGTCGGCGAGCTGGGCGAGCGTCTTCTCGTCGTGCGTGCCGAAGATCATGTTACAACGCGGGATGACTGCTCGTCAGCAGGTGCATAACGAGACGCGCGAGTTGCTATTCCGGGTGCGCGCGCTACATTTAGTGAATCGATACACGCGCCTGGCGCGTGGACATGTTCCGAATCCAGGGGCCTGCCAATGCGAGCGGGCCCCTTTTGTTTTTGGCCCATTCGGGCAGTGCACGACGACGCTCGTTCGTCATCGGCCGCCCCCGGCCATTCTCTCCACCATCGAGGATCCCATGAAAGAAGGAACGATTGAGATGGAGGGAACCGTTTCCGACGTGCTGCCGAGCGCGATGTTTCGCGTCGACCTCGAGAACGGACACAAGCTCCTCGCGACGACCGCCGGAAAGATGCGTCGCTTTCGCATTCGCATTCTCGCCGGCGACCGAGTAACGGTCGAAGTATCACCGTACGATCTCACGCGAGGCCGCATCACGTTTCGTCATAAGTAAACCGCTCTGGCTCGCTAGCCTCAAGCGCGTATTCCTCTAAATCCGAGGTTCTATGTATTCCAGCACGATACTGCTCGTCCAGCCGCAGAATGACTTGGGCGCTCTGCTGCGTTTGCGCCTCGAGGGAAAGGGCTACACGGTGGTCGAGGCGTCAGATGCCAAGACGGCGATGAACATCGTCAATGGCTCGGAGATCGCCCTCGTCGTCACCGAGCTGTATTTGCCGATCGGGAACTCGAAATGCCTGGCGCGGGCGATCGGGAAGTCGCCGGCACTCCGACGCACCAAGCTCCTCGCGTACACGACGCACGGAAAGCGACGTGATCGCAACTGGGCTCAGCGGATTGGCGCCGACGGCTATGTGATCACGCGATCGGGAGAGGACCGCTTTCTATCCGTCGTCGATCATCTCATGGAGGCCCCGTCGACCCCGCGACGCACGTCGCGCCGCGCTCGCCCGTCATGACAGGAGAAGACCATGGAACGGCTACCGACCGGTGAGACGCGAGCGCTGAGTTTCGAGCAGCTAGCGGATGCACAGGATCTTCGATCGGTCATCTCGGCCGCTCTCGCGAAATCGCCGGTCGACGAACGATCCCTGAGGCGCGGCGTCTGGACTTACGTCGGTGCGGAGCGCGACCTCGGTTCGTCGCCGGCACAAGTCATCGTGGCGCTAACTCAGCTTGTCGACGCGTCGACGGTGGCGCCGCACGCCGCACGACAAGAGATGACGCGCATCATGATTCTCTGGTGTGTCGAGGCGTACTTCGGTCATCTGGGGGGCGAGGCCGGCGGTCATCCCGCCGAGGTTCCACCGATGATCGTGTCGAATCGCTGACGCGGAACAATCTTTTTGGGCTCTTCAGGAAATTCTGGGAAATGCCGGCCTGGAGAGTCCAGAGTTTTGGGGA
>DATEHJ010000549.1:0-6215 GCA_035279645.1 Gemmatimonadaceae bacterium | reverse complement strand
CGACAAATGAGCAAAGCGTCAGCACGGACTAACACGAGCACGGCCGTGTTAGTCCGTGTTCACGCTTTGCCTAACTACGGAGCCTAACGCCAGAACGGAATCACCCACTCCCGGCCGGTGCCGGACCCTGACGCACCGTGAGGGTGTGTTGGCCATGGGTGAGACTGTCGGCGGGGATGTACGTGATGATCCCCTGATCCCCGTCGTTGGATGTTCGCAAAAACGAAACTGCAGCTCCGGACGCGACGCGCCGTCGAGCGTCACGGCGTGGATCTGCGCAAGACACTGCAACACGGGAAGCGCCACGCTGTCCGGCACCGGCGCTTCCGGTCCGTACTGCAACCCGCGCCCCTGAATCGGCCGCAGGGACGGACACGACGTCGCGACCATCCCGTTGTCACGACGCGGAATGTAGGGACGGTCCGCTGATGACGTCCGACTGGATCGACGGCAGGCGTTGGTAGATGTCCTCAGGCGCGCGCTGGCTTTCGTAGAAGCGATAATCCACACCGAAGCGTGCCGAAACGGCAAAGTAGTCGTAGCTGTTGACGGCGACGAGATTTTGCCGCGCGAAGCGCTCGGCCATCACGATGAACAGGATCCCGAAGAGCGACGTGAAGAAGATCACACGAATCTTCGTCCGTCCGACGTTCGCCAACAGCGGAATGAAGATCGGGCTGATCACACTCTGCGACGTGCCGCGGTACATGGCGACGATCATTCGCTTCAACCATCGCTGCCCGCGCGGACCGAGAGTCGCGCCGTAGCGGCGATCAACGACCGAAGTGCCCGCGGGTACGATTGCCGCGAGCACGGTGAGAGCGAGAAACACATTGTCGCCTTTCGTTCCACCCAAAAACGCGTGCGAGATCGCGTACGCAAGCGCGCCGAGAACGCCGCAGAAGAACACAGTGAAGGCGAACAGAATTACGAGCAGAAACGCGAACGAAAAAATCATGCTGCAAAAGTTGTCGACCCGCGAAATGATCGCGGCGAGCGACACCAGCCGCGCCTTGTACACCTCCAGTGTCAAGGGCCCGGACTTGTAGTTCTCGCAGTTGACTCCTTTCGGAAAGACGGAGTGCAGTCCGACGAGGCCGACCCAGTACGCGCGCGCCACCAGGTGAACGACAAACGGCGCAATCAGCGCGTAAAAAACGATCGCCTTCACGTACATCTCGCCAAGCAGCAGCACGGTCAACATCGTCGCCGTCGTGCGGCTCGAGGTGCCCGAAGAACGATGTGAGCACCGGCGGAATTTGAAAAAGCGCGAACAACACGGCGCCGGAAATCAGGAGCTCCAGCTCCCAGGTCGGACTCGTGTCGGGAATCCCCGCGGCGGCGAGCTCGGGATCGCTCGGGCCGTATTCGACGGGGCGAGATGAGAGAACGGGCATGAGGGTCCGGTGGGGGTTCGGATCTTGTGCGGGCTCGACCCACACAATGCAGCACGGCTGCACGTCCGGGGAGGGGCGCTGCTCGATCCCAACGCTCAGTGCCGGGACTGTGTCCCATGTGCATGACCGAATCCCCGCTTCTGCAAGACCTCCGCTTTGGCTGGCGCTCGATGCGCCGGGCGCCCGGCTTCACCATCACGGCGCTCGTCGCGCTCGCCCTCGGCATCGGCGGTACCGCAGCGATTTTCAGCGTGGTCAACGCGGTGCTCCTCCGGCCGCTGCCACTGGCCGACCCGGACCGACTCGTCGCGATTCTGCACCACAAGAGCAATCCCGTCGCGCCGGCGAACTTTCTCGACTGGCGACGGCAGAGCACCTCCTTCGAGCGGATGGGTGCGGCGGAGTACTGGACGCCTAACGTCACCGGAGACGCGGCACCGGAAAAGGTGCAGGCGCTCCGGCTCACGACCGATGCGCTTACCCTTGCGGGCATCAGGCCGGCTTTTGGCCGGCTCTTCGCCGACGGCGAAGACGAGCCCGGACGCGAGTACGAAGCGGTTCTCGCCTGGGGATTCTGGCAAGCGCGCTTCGGAGGCGATCGCGGCATCCTCGGTCGCGCAATCACACTCGACGGGCGGCCGTACACGGTTGTCGGCATCATGCCGCCGCGCTTCGACTACCCGATGTTCTGGGCGCACGGCGTGCAGCTCTGGGCGCCGTTGCCGTTAGGCAACCGCACCGCAGCCCGCGACGGCCAGTCGCTCCGCGTGCTCGCTCGTCTGCGTGCGGGAGTGAGTCTCTCGCAAGCTCGCGCCGAGATGGCTGGCATCACCGCCGGTCTCGAGCGGGCCTATCCAGGCACGAATCGCGATGTCCACGTTACGGCGCTGCGCGATCTCGTCATCGGCGACGTCGGGCCCGCGCTCTTCGTCCTGCTCGGTGCCGTTGGTTTCGTCCTGCTGCTCGCCTGCGCCAACGTCGCCCACATGTTGCTCGCGCGCGGCGCCGTCCGTGAGCGCGAAATCACGATTCGCGCTGCGCTCGGCGCCGGCCGGGTGCGACTTGTTAGACAGCTGCTGACGGAGAGCGTGCTCCTGAGCGGCATCGGCGGCATCATCGGGCTGGCAATCGCGAGCTACGGTGTGCACGTCCTCGTTGCGCTTGGCGGAGCCGGCCTCCCGCGCGCGGACGAAATCGGTCTCGACGCCCGCGTCGTCGTCTTCACACTCGTGCTGTCGATGGCCACGGGACTCACCTTCGGCATCGTACCGGCGACGCGCTCAGCGCGTGCGAGGCTCACCGAGTCCCTGCGCGAAGGCGGACGCGCTGGCGCCGAGGGACAGCGACAGCATCGCCTGCGCGACCTGCTCGTCGCATCGGAGTTCGCGCTCGCGCTCATCCTGCTCACCGGCGCCGGTCTCGCCATCCGCACCTTCATTGCGCTGCACGACATCGATCCGGGCTTCGATCCGCGTGGCGTGGTGACGATGGTCGTGTCGTTCACCGGCTCGGCGGAGGCGTCGCCCGAGCGCCGCGTGCCCTTTATCGCAGAACTCCTCGAGCGCGTGCGGTCGCTCCCCGGCGTCGACCGTGCGAGCGCAATCAACCACCTGCCGATCGTCGGCGACAACTGGGGAATGCCCTTCTTCGTCGAGGGACGCAGTGTGCCGGCTCCGGGCGACGTCCCATCGGCGACATATCGAGTCGTACTGCCAGGCTACTTCGCGACGATGAGGATTCCAATCCTCCGCGGCCGCGACGTCGCGGTCACGGATCGTGGCGAAGCGCCACGGGTCGTCGTGATCAACGAGTTTATGGCGCGACGGTACTGGCCAAATAACAATGCGATTGGCAAGCGCATCACCTTTGATCGGCCAGGCCCAATTGCAACATGGTTCACTGTAGTTGGCGTCGTGAAGAATACGGTGCGCTCGGACTGGGCCGCACCGCCGGAAGAGGAGCTCTTTGTGCCTTGGCTGCAGGAGGGCCAGTACCTAACGAGCATGGGCACGCACGTCGGCTACCTGACGGTCGTCGCTCACGCGCAATGCGGCGATCGATCGTCGACGTGCGATGCGAGCGCTCTCGTCCCGGCCATTCGCAAGGCGGTGTGGTCGTTCGATCGAAACATTCCCGTCTCCGAGACGTGGACGATGGATCAGGTGATCGAGCGGGCCAACGGCCGGCCGCGCTTTGCGCTCGTGCTCTTGACCGCCTTTGCCGTCGTCGCGCTCGTGCTCGCGGCGGTAGGCGTGTACGGAGTGATGAGCTACGCCGTCTCGCGGCGGACGCGCGAGATCGGCGTCCGTCTCGCGTTAGGCGCCGAGCCGGCGACGGTAGTCAGAATGATTGTTCGCGAAGGGATGGTCGTCGCGCTGACGGGGGCCGGCGTTGGCATCGCCGGCGCCCTGTTGCTCACCCGCTCGATGGCGAGCATGTTGTACGGCATCCAGCCTTCCGATCCGTTGACCTTTCTCGCTGTTTCAGCGGTTCTGGTGCTGGCGGCGCTCCTGGCGACCTACCTTCCGGCGAAGTCCGCGGCCCGAACGGATCCCCTACTCGCCTTACGCGCTGATTGAGGCGAACGGGGGAGGGGGTACCGGGGCGGCGGTGTCAACGTTTTGTCCGGACCGCGTGTCCAATAAGGCCGCGGGTATGCCGCGCACGATCTCTGCAGGCTGGGCTTGGTGTTCAATTAGCCAATCCTAATGTTGGGCAGGTTGCCGCCAGGCTGAACGGACGCTAGGCTGGAAACGCTGGACGCGCCCCGAGTGACAATGTGGCTCGTGGCCGTTTCTCCTTGCCGACTCCATCTATGCAACACCTTCGCAAGCGCTGGATGCTACTCCTCGTGCTCGCGCTGTTCGTGGCCGGGCCGATTGCGTGGTACAAATGGTCCGGTCCAGCGGGCAGTGTCGAGGATGCCGCTGTGATGGCCACGGTCAAGGAGGGCTCGTTTCACGTCACCGTGACGACTACGGGCGAGCTCCGCGCACGCAAGTTCGTCCAGGTCACCGGACCGGCGAACGCGCAGATGGCCAACGTGTACCAGACGAAAATCGCGTCGATCGTACCCGAAGGACAGGTCGTCAAGGCGGACGAAGTCATCGCCGAGCTGGACAAGGGTCCCGCGGCCGCGAAGCTCGCTGACGTGACGCTGAATTTACAGAAGGCTGCCGCGCAGTATACGAGCGCGGAGCTCGACTCGGCGCTCAATCTCGCGACGGCGCGTGAGGACATTCGCACCGCCGACTACACGCTCGAAGAGAAGAAGCTCGCGAAGGAGCAGGCGCAGTACGAGGCGCCGACGATCAAGCGACAGGCGGAGATCGACCTCGAGAAGGCGCAGCGCGCCTCCGAGCAGTCGAAGGTGAACTACCAGACGAAGCTCAAGCAGGCGGTCGCGAAGATGGCCGAGGTCGGCGCCGATCGGGATCGTCAGGCCAATCAGCTCAAGATCATTCAGGACGTGATGGCGAGCTTCACCATCAAGGCGCCATCGCCTGGCATGGTGATCTACGTTCGCGAGTGGAATGGCAAGAAGAAGGGCGTTGGGTCGCAGTGGAGTCCCTGGGATCCAACCGTGGCGACGCTTCCCGATCTCGCGCAAATGGAGTCGGACACCTACGTGAACGAGGTCGACGTCCGGAAGATCGCCGTTGGTCAACAAGTTCTCATCTCGCTCGACGCCGACCCGACGAAGAAGCTGAAGGGGACGGTAACGTCGGTCGCGAACGTGGGCGAGCAGCGGCCAAACCAGGATTCGAAGGTGTTCGAGGTCAAGATCAACATCGCGGCCTCGGACACGACGCTGCGTCCCGGCATGACGACGTCGAACGCGATCGAGACTGCCTCGATATCGAATGTGCTCTCGGTCCCGCTCGAGGCGGTGACGAGCGAAGGCGGCCTGTCGTTCGTGTTCAAGCGCGGTGGCAGCCACGTCATCAAGCAGCAGATCGAAACCGGCGTCATGAACGACAACGAAATCGTCGTGCAGCAGGGCTTGGCGAAGGGCGACCGGGTGCTGCTCGTTCCGCCGGCGGATCGCGCAAGTCTCAAGGTCGCGCTCATTCCCGGCCTCAAGCCGGTGCCGCCGGCGACGACCGGCGGTGACACGGCGCGAGGTGTCACACTGCCCGCGCCGCCGCGCACCAATGCCCGATCGCGTTGAGCGGGCGCGCGACCTCGCGGCCCACGTCGCGTTCAGCGCCCGCACCGCGGCCGAAGCCGTTGGCCACAACAAGCTTCGCGCCGGCCTGACGTCGTTAGGCATCCTCTTCGGCGTCGCGTCGGTGATCGCGATGCTCGCGATTGGAAACGGTGCCGAACAGGAAATCCTGGAGCAGATGCGCCTCCTCGGCGCCAACAACATCGTCGTCACGCCGATCGTCGAACAGAAAGAGGGGAAGGTCGACAAGGACGACAAGAAGGAGAGCAAGCGCTTCACTCCCGGGCTCACCTACCTCGACGGCGCGAGCATCGTCGACGTCATTCCCGACGTGAGCGCGACGAGCAGCGAAGTCGTCGTCAACACGGCGATCACCCGCGAAGGGCATCGCCGCTCGGGGAAAGTCGTCGGCGTGGACTCGACGTACTTTCGGCTCATGAACCTCCGACTGGCGCAGGGCCGTTACTTCGCACCGCCCCAATATGACGCGGCGTCGGCGGTCGCGGTCATCGGGCAAGGGGTGAAGTCGCGATTCTTCACGACCGAGGAGCCAATCGGCCGCACGGTGAAGGTCGGCAATCAGTGGCTCACCGTCGTCGGCGTGTTGGAAGATCGGAAAGTGTCCGCCGAGACTTCGCAGCGGTTAGGCA
>DATEHJ010000548.1:0-3657 GCA_035279645.1 Gemmatimonadaceae bacterium | reverse complement strand
CGCAGCCGCGCGAGTGAGACCACTGGGTCCTTCCAGGGATTCCGGCAAATGTGCGACGCTTGGCCTCGCGGCCGCTGATACCGCTGACACGCCCTGAAACCACTGACGAAAAGCGTCGCAGGCCGCCCTTGTGGACGTGTATGCCGAAATAGATGATTGAGGCAGGACAGCATCCCTCCTCGAGCAATCCAATCAAATGATGCCTTCTTCCCGCCTCGCCGGCATTGCCGTCGCACTCGTAATGCTGCCCGGGCGTCCGGCGCCGGCGCAGAGCACGCGCGCGGTTTCCGCGGCCGATCGAACCGCCATCGACGCGCTGTTCAAAGCGCACGACACGCCGCACTCCCCCGGTTGCGCGTTAGGCGTCATGCGCGACGGCGGTCTCGCGTACGCGCGGGGCTATGGCATGGCCGACCTCGAGCGCCAGGTGCCGATCACGTCGTCGACAGCGTTCGACATCGGATCGACGACCAAGCAGTTCACCGCCGCGAGTCTCGCCCTGCTCGTCGCGGATGGCAAAATCTCCTTCGACGACAACGTCCGAAAGTACATCCCCGAGCTTCCCGACTACGGAACACCGATCACGATCGACCACCTCCTGAGGCACACGAGCGGTCTCCGCGACTATAACGGACTGCTCGCACTCGCCGGATATTCACTCGAGGAAGTGACAACCGATTCGCAAGCGCTCGCACTCGTCGCGCGTCAGCGCCGGCTCAACTTCACACCGGGCTCGCGCCACGAGTACTCCAACACCGGTTACTTCCTCGGGTCCGTCATCATCAAGCGCGTGTCGGGACAATCGCTCGCTGAATTCGCACGCCAACGCCTGTTCGTGCCGCTCGGAATGACGCACACGCTCTTCCGAAATGAGTTCGCGATGCTCATTCCCGGTCGTGCGATGGGGTATGCACCCGACGAGCACGGCGGTTTTACAATTTCGATGTCCAACTGGGAGGAGACTGGTGACGGTGCGTTGCATCTCACGATCGAGGACGCGCTCAAGTGGGATGAGAACTTCTATCATCCACGCGTCGGCGGCGCTGCATTGGTCGATCGTCTGCAGGAGCGCGGTCGACTCGACAATGGCGACACCATCGCCTACGCCCGCGGCCTGTTTGTCGACGAGTACCGTGGCGTGCGTCGCATACATCACGGTGGCGACTGGATCGGCTATCACGCGGCGTTCAACCGATACCCAACGCAGCACACGTCGGTCGTGATCTTCTGCAACTCGGATGCGATCTCACCTACTCAACTCGCCGATCGAGTGGCGGACATCGTCCTCGCGCGGGAGCTCAAAGGGCGTTCCGAGTCGGCGGCGACAACGGTGGCGCAGTCTGGCGGCACGTCGAATTCCGGCGCTCCCAGCGTTCGGACCGAGCGTTTCGTGGGCAGCTACCAGGTGGCGGAAACTCGGACGATCTATCGCATCGCGAACGACAGCGGCCGGCTCGCGCTCATGATCGGCGGCCGATCGCTCCCACTCAGGGCGAACGACTCGACGACATTCGCCGTCGCAGGCTTTCCGGCCGTGGTCGAGTTCTCCTTCGACGGCTCGCCGGTCGCGCGCGCCATTCGTCTCCGCGTCGGGGGCGACAAGGGTGAGCCAGCAACCCGCTTCGAGCCTATTTCGTTGAGCGTGGAAGAACTGCGGTCGTACGAGGGCAGCTACTCCAGTTCAGAGCTTGGGGTCACATGGCCGATTGTGTTCGAGGACGGGAAGCTCGTCATCAAAAGCCAAAAGCGATCCCTACTCGACGTGGCGGGCGCACTCCAGCCAGCGATGAAGGACGCGTTCGAGGCCCCGGCGGGATTTGTCCAATTCACGCGCGATGCGTCGGGGCGGATTTCGGGGTTCGACCTCAGTTCCAGTCGAATGCGCGACATCCGATTCGAGCGGCGCTAGGCGCACAGATGCGCCAGCTCGTCGACAAGGTCGTGCTGCGCATCATCGCGAGCGCACAAGGACTGCTCTCGCTCGTCTCGCTCGTGATGACGCCGGTCCTCTTCAACTACGGCGGTGCTGCTGCCAACCCAACTGCGTTTCAGCTATTGATCCTTTTTTGGCTGTGGGGAGCTGTCAGCGCTATTTGCTTGTTTAGCGTTCGCTTATGGGCGCGGCTCTTGGTCCTCGTGTGGAATGTGGTTCTTCTCTCGTATGTTGTTGTCGCCTTCCTCCGTGCGGGCCATCGAGCCAACGCTGAGCGCGCGTTGCTGGCGGTGTCGACGCTGGTCACCGCCTACCTCCTCATTAGCGCTGGGTCGCCCCTCGCCAACGCCTATCGACAGTCTCCGCACCGCCGCACTGTTCGTCGCTGGATGTTGTTTGTGACCACCGTGATCGCCCTCGCGCTGATTGGGGCGCGTCTGGCGTACTCCGCGTCGCATACTCAGCGTGCCTTGGCGGCAAAGCTCGACTCGCCCACGCAAGACACGCGCTGCTCCGCCGCGCAACAACTTGCATTGCGCGGCCGAGCCGCCGCTGCCACGCTACCGAAACTCACGGCCATACTGGGTACCACGAGTTGCATTCAGTGGGGCAGCGATCAATTGCCTGAATACATCGAGGCGATAGGCGACATCGATCCATTCCTCGAGTTGATGAAGAACGGAAACGGACGCGCCGTGGAGAAGGCGGCAATGCAATTGATGTATCGCCCACGTCATTACGCGACGCGAAGAACATCTGATCTCGTCAGCGCATTTGCCGACGGCCTTCACAATAGCGACCTACTGGTGCGCCGTACCTCGGCGGCCGCGCTGGGCACCTTCGGCATGTCGGCCGCGCAGGCCGCACCGGACTTGATCAGGTCACTGAACGACCCCGACGGCGAGGTCCGGACGCTGGCAGCCAATTCGCTCGGGAGAATGCATTCGGTTGACGGCCTCAAGGCAGCACTCGCTAACGCTGACTCGGCGGTGCGGCATGTTGCGATCTACTGGTCGGCCACGCCGTAGAGCGCACTCACTGACGGACCGTCAGTGGCGACCGCAGACCGACCTTGTGAACCTGCATGCCGAGAGAGATGTTAGAGGCAGCAGGGCATTTCCCTCCTCGAGCAATCCAATCAAATGACGCGTTCTTCCCGCCTCGCCGGCCTCGCGATGCTCGCCGGTCTCTCGTCCGCTACCGCCCAGCGTTCGACCGTCACGCGCGACGCGTATCGTCTGCGCGCCGACTCGCTCGTCTACACCTATCTCGCCGAATCGCACGCGCCGAGCGCGGCGTTCGCGGTGATTCGCGGGACCGATACGCTGGCATATGGCGCGTACGGTCTCGCCGACATCGACGCGCGGCGCGCAGCGTCGGCCACGACAATCTACGAGATCGGTTCGATCACGAAGCAGTTCACGTCCGCGGCGATCATGAAGCTCGTTGAACAGGGTCGCGTTAGGCTGGATGACGATCTCTCGAAATACGTGCCGCAGTTCCCGCTGCAGGGCAAGAAGGTGTCGATCCGACAGCTGCTGAACCACACGTCGGGCATTCACAGCTACACGTCGGAGCCGAGCTGGCAAAAGACGTGGAACGAGGCGCTGTCGCCCGACGCCATTATCAAGTTTGTCGCCGCCGACACCTTCGACTTCGCGCCTGGCAGCGCGTGGCGGTACAACAACACGGGGTACGTCCTGCTCGGCATGGTGATCGAGAAG
>DATEHJ010000547.1:0-12155 GCA_035279645.1 Gemmatimonadaceae bacterium | reverse complement strand
CAGCGTCGCCTCTTCGGCGTCGTAGCCCGAGACCACGCGGAAGATCGAATCACCCTGCTTCTTCCAGCTCGGCTCCATGCGTTGGGCCCAGATCACTTCGCTCGTGTCGACGAGCGAGAACGCCTTCACCGGCGCGTCCTTGTCCTTGGTCCAGAGCAGCCCGTCGTGCTCGAGCGCCGTCGCCCCGTACTCGAGCTTCGTCGCCGGCACGATGCGCGCGAACGCCTGGAGCAGCAGCTCGTAGTCGCGCGTGACGTTCGTGTTCGAGATGCAGAGGCTCGCGTTCGCACCGCGGCGGAAGAGCGCATCTTTCGCGTTGCGCACGATCGCCAGCGTGAGCGCGGCGGCGCCGGCGTCGGTGACGTTGCCCTCGAAGTCCGAGTTCACCGATCGATCGATGTTGTGATAGATCGACGTACCCAGGCCGAGGACCGCCGTCATGAACGATGACGTCGCGACCATGCGGAGCCAGCCTTCGACCTCCTGGTTCTTCGCGCCTAACCGCTGGATCTTCTGCGCATCGACCACGGCGTTGATGAGCGGCGGAGCGATCGTGATCGTCGTCGCGGTGAGCGAGATGATCTGGTACCCGTTGCCGTTCCCGTCTTCCGTGTCGAACTGCACGGTCATGTTCTTCTTCATCAGGAACGTGGTGTTCGTCGACAGCGACCCCCACGCCTGGCCGTAGGCGTTCTTGATCGTGATGACCGTCGAGCCCGCGGCGATGTTGCCACCACCGTCGACCAGCGCGATCGTGCCCGTGCCGTCGGACCACATCTGGCGCGCGAGATCGAGCGTCAGCCCTTCCTTCGTGTCCTTGAGCGAGCGCATGGCGAAGTCGACGAACGCTTTGCGCGTCGAGAACTCCTTCGACTGGCCCGTGATGTACAGCTGCGCGTAGTTGTACTTCGACGACAGGATGACATCGAGGTACTGCCCCGCGCCGGCGGCCGGGAGCTTCGTGTTCTCACCACGCGCACCAACGCCCTGGTGCACGCCCAACATGATCGGGTAGATGTCGCGGCGACCGCTCGACATCCGCTTGCTCTTGATCTTCGACTTGAACACCGTCGCCTTGTTGATCGCGTCGACGATGTCCTTCATCACGTAATTCTCCTGCAGTAGCGCGTCCCACTGCGAGGTTGTGATTTCGTATGCAGCCATGACTGGCCTCCATGAAAGCACAACGGCCCGCAGCTCCGAAGAGCGCAGGGCCGATGCGATTGCGTGAGTTGTGGAACTGCTAAACTACGGTCGTGCTGGTTATCCCTCGGGCATGTCCGGGGCGATGCGCGCCACGGACCTCAGCATCTTCTGCTCGAGCGTCAGCTTCGACTCGTCCTTCTTCCCCGGCGCGGGCATGTGGCCCTGATCGCGCGCGGTGATCCGCTTCTTGCCCTTGTTTCGCTCGGCGACCTTGTCCTTCACCCACTGCGTGCGCTGCTCGCGCTTCTTCTCGCCGGTGATCTTGCGCCAGGCTGCTGCCTTCCGTTCGACGATCGCACGAATCGATGCATCGGTGATGTCGCGGTTGGGGTCGTTGACAATCGCGATGTACAACGCCTCCTCGACGCCGGAATCTTTGTAGTCGATCCCCGCACGGCGGCACAGCTTGTCGGCCAATCCTTCGACGTGATCGGCCCGTGCCTGACGATGGTCTGCCTGCGTGGCTTCCTTCTCGGCCGTTTGCTTCGCGTCGTTCTTCGTGCGCTCGCGACGCATCGCGGCCTCTTTCGCAAAGCCCTTGGCATTCGGATCTTGCCGGGCCTCGATCTCTTCATCCCACCGTTTGATGAGATCGGCACCTGTCTTGGAATCCTCGAACAGCTCCCACATGAAGTCGATCGGGTTCTCTTTGATCCACTTCAACTCAGACGTCAGTTCCGCGCGCTCTTTGCGGAAGCTGGACGCTTGCTGCATCGTGCGCGTGAAGCCCGCCTCCATCTGGCCGAGCCGTTTCTCGAACGCCTGACGAGCTTTCCCCCGCGCCTCTTTGGGGAGCGACTTGAGGATGTCCGAGAATTCCATCGGGAGCTTCCCGCGCGCTGCGGCGCGGTCGAATTCCGATGGCTCGTCGTCTTCCTCATCGCTCTCCTCGTCCTCCTCTTCGTCCGACGCGTCTTCCTCCTCGTCGCCCTCCTCACCCTCGTCGGACTCTTCCTCTTCATCATCGTCGTCGTCGGTGGACTCGTCGGCATCATCGTCGCTCGACTCCTCCTCGTCTTTCTCTTCGCCCTCGTCGTCCGCGCCTGACGAGTCGTCGCCTGCCGACTCCTCGTCGTCGCTCGACGCCGTGCCCGAAACGTTCTTGTCGAAGAACTGGCCGAGCCCCTCCTGCAAGAGCGTACTCGAATCCTGCTCACCCTCGTCGCCCTCCATCGTGGCGTTCAGCTTCGCGGCCAGCGCGGCGAGCTCGCCCAACTCGGAATTGAAAAACGTGCGCATCGGATCTATCCCTCTGAGTCGTCCCGCCCAGGGCTGAGACTCGGTTGAGTGTTTCCTCAGTTCCTACTGACCTGCCGCGCTAAAGTCTTCGCGGGTCAAACTGGCATCGTTCTGCTGACCGCCACCTGGCGGCGCGCTGTCCGCTCCCGGGGGTCCTTGGATGCCGACCGGTTTCGGTTGTCCACCGCCACCGCCCATCGCCCCACCAACGCCACCAGCACCGACGGCGGGCGCGAGACCGGCCGCGGCCTGCTCGATCAGCTGACGCGTCGCGAGCATGTGCTGGATGAACAGCTGCTGCGCTTCCGGGTGCCATCGCTCGAACCGTTGGCGATCGCGCTTCAACAGCGTCGCGTGCTCATCGTAGTGCCGCGCGTGGTTCTGCCAGAAGCCCGGCTGCGGCACCGTCAAAATCCCCTTGTCGGGGTTGTACTCCTCGAACTGCGCGTGCTCGAGCAAGCACTCGGTCGTGTCGGGATCGGCCTCGGGCTCGAACGCGTTGATGCCGCCCATGTCGAGCATTTGCGAAATCTTCGCCATCGTGATCTCAGGCGCGATGTTCGGTAACGCCGCGATCCCTTGGATCACCTGCAGCACCATATCCTGGCGCGCCGCCTTCGACCACGGGAACGAGCTGCCGATCTGCACCTGCACGTCGATCGAGTCGCCGAGATCCGCGCCCATGAACGAGCGGATCTCCCAGCGCCCGTTATGCCCGCGCACCTTGAGGATCCGCTCTTCGCGGTAGTGCTCGCGGGCGAGCACCAGGAACCGGCGCCCCACTTCCTGCATCCCGATCTCGAAGTTGAAGAGCGTCGGCGAGAGGACTGAGTCGACCGCCTCTTGCAACACGAGAAAGCCCCTGCCTGACGAGACGCCCTCGGGCTTCTGGCCCATGCCGACGTCACCGAGGCCAGACACGAGCTGCAGATCGGAGAGGATGCGCTGCCGCTCTTTGAACACGCCCTCGGGCAGCGTTTTGATCTCGGCCTGAATCGGCGGCTTGCCGTTCGCGTACCCCTTCGACTCGAGCTTCTGCGCGGGGTCCGACGTGATCTTGAGCCCCTTGTCTTCCGGGCTGACGATCCACTTCCCGCCCATCGCCATCGTCACGTTATGCTCGGCGATCTTGCCGTTGAGTGAGTTGTACTCGCGGTTGAGTGACACCACCTGCGAGAGCAACCCCATCGCGTGCGGGTCACCGGGGACCGGCACGTCGTCGATGTCAACCGCCGGCGGCCAGAAGCGCTCGTCCTTCGAGCCGGGCAGCGGCTCCTCATCCTGCACCATCAGCTTGTTCGCAACGACCCAGTGCCGGCCCTGCTTGTAGTCGTCGCACGGCTTACCGAAGTACTCAATCACGAGTACGCGCGCGCCGATCGACTCGTGCCGGTCGCCGGCGAGCGAGGTGAGCCCCAGAATCTCGACGGCGCCGGCGGCGTTGGCGATGAGATCGTCGATCTCCTCGAGCTCGTCGTCAGTCCCGCCTTTGAGATCGTTCTCGTCGACACTGTACTTTCGAGCGACCGTGGCGCGTGGCATGAGGCGGCCAACATACCACTCGGTCGCCTCCTCTTTGGTCTTCGCCTCGGGGTTGTAGCGGATCATGAAGGGCGGCCACAACTCGGCCGCCACTTCCCCTTCGAAGATTAGATCCGGTTCGCGATCGAGATCCGGGTTGCCATCTTTATCGGTGTAGGGCTGGCCGTTCTCGTCGCACGGGCACGGCATCTCCTGGCCATTCTCGTCCTGAATTGGCACCGTGAGCGGGATGGCCTTTCCCGCCTCAGCGTCCCAGTACACGTGAATCGCGATGTTGCCGGTCGCCAACACCCAGCCGGCGCATTTGGCGAGCAGCTTAGGCACCTTGAGCGCGCGCCATAACTGCTGCAGTAGCCCTTCGCCCAGGTGCGCGGCCTCGCGGTCTTCCGAATCGCCAGTGCGCGGTGGCACGACGTCGAAGGACGGGCGCTGCTTGGTGAGCTTCGCGATCGCCGTGCGGTAGACAGCGAAGACGAGATTCGTAACCGGCCGTTGGCGCCACTTGGGGACGTTGGTCTCGGGCGTGTAGCGCCGCGATTGCGCGCTCCACTCGAGCCACTGCTTGCCGAGGAGAAAGAGGATGCAGCGCGACCACAGCTTGAAGAGGCCGATGTAGTGCTCGCGCTGCCGCGACCACCGGTTGAAGGTGTAGTTGGCCTTGTCCTGCTTGGACGCGCTCTTCTTCGGCGCTTCCTGATCGTAGTCGGCCGACTCTGCTTCGCGGCTGGCGTCGTTCTCGACGTCCGAGGCGCTGTAGCTCAAGCGTGTCGGATTACGGGACGATCTCGAACGACACGGTGAGCGAGGCGCCGACTTCGCTCACATGCCCGATGGTAGACGCGATGACCGTCTTGTCGGGGAACATCGTCGCGAGTTCGGTCAGCGTCTTGGCGCTGCGGGCGATCGTCTCCTTGGCAACCGGCAGATGATACGCCTGCTTCTCTTCGGACTCCGCTGCCTTGCCGATCTCGGCGGCGACATCCATGCCCTTTCCGGCGCGCTTGATATGCCAGCTCATCGTTAGGTCCGGTTGAGGTTGAGCGAACGCTGATTGTTCGCTTGACGGGGCCAGAGGAAGCCGCCCTGACTATTCAGATCGAGACGCACGGGCGTGCCCACGGTGATCGGGATCGCGTCGGTCGTGAGATAGTGACCGTCCATGCGGCAGTACACGAAGAATTGCAGTGTGCCCGTCGAGTAGTCGGACTGCTGCAGCACGAAGAGCGACTGCGTGTAGGCTTCGACCGTGCCGACCTTGCGCTCCCTGGCGCCGGTGTGCACGACCCAGATGTCGACGGCATTGGTGTACTGGTTGTCGACCGTGAGGACCGAGGGACTCGCGTAGGCGAGTGAACTACCGCCTGACGCGCAGGCCCCGAGCAGTGCGCCGATCACGCTGAGAGCGGCCAGCAGCTTCCGCATCGTCCCTCCTAGAAATGCAAAAAGCCGAGACGCCGCACGGATTTAGAGTCCGTGGGCGTCTCGGCCGATGCCTCTGTGCTCGAATTGTCGGCCTAAACGATACGCTGCGTGATATTTATACGCAAGTTTCGCGCTTTCTTACGCTTTGGTTGGGGCTCGGTGGTGCGCTTTAACTCGCCGTGCAGGCACTTGGGGTTCTTGTGATCAGCGGTCTTGTTGCCCGGCTTGGCGTGCTGCGCGTGCGCCGAGGGCCCAGGTTCGCAGCTGCAGCGCATCGGCTCCTGTCGTCGCCGGCGGCGCCTCACGACTTCACCACCTCGATCGCCGGCCGCTCAGCATCGGCCAACGGACTGCCGTGGATCTGGCGCAGCACCGTCTGTCGGTCCTCGTCGTTGAGCAACTGCGCGACTCGAATCGCGAGTTTGCGCTGGCGCTTGGCCGATAGCGACCACGCCGCAGCCTCATCGAACTGGCGACGCGCACGCAGCTGCATTTGGACTTGATCGCAGCGCGCGGCCGACTCCGCGACGTCGCGCACGTCGTCGACGGTGAAGAACGGGTCAGCGTCCGAGCGCGTGCCGAGCAACTCGGCCGCGATCGCGACCTTCAACTCGGCGGGCAAGAGCTGCGCGAGCTCCTGCACGACGGCTTGGTTGTCGAGGCAGAGCGCGACCTCGCCAACCGTTAGGCGGTGCTCGAATCGCTCGGCCTTCCCGTCCTTCACGCGCTCGACGGCGCCGAGACACACAGGGCACTGCTCTGCGCTATCACTCACGGTGTTCTCCTCTGGTAACCGGGGTTGTAGCCGAGGCGGTGCAGTAAGTCCTCGGTCTCGTGGTCCAACTCGAGCGGACGATCCAACTCGTCGTCGGGGTGATCGATCCAGTAGTCGTACTGCTCGCGCGTGAGGGCAAAGCAGTGCACGATCGGCGACGGTTTGGATGAGATGACGCCGAGAAAGTAGGTCGTGGGATTGCAGGTCTTGCACGCCAGGAACGCGTGCCCGTCGACGCGCCGCTGATCGACGGCGTAAGCGGACTTGTGGGTCAGCAGCGGGTGGCCGTGCTGGCACTTGATGAGGTTCGGCGAGCAGTACCAGATGGGCGGATCGACGAGCTGCGGTGCTGCCATCAGTCGTCGTGCGCGACCAGCGTCTTGTCGCGCTTCAGTGCCTCGCGATCGTCGTCCTCGACCGACGACAACTCGTCAGGCGGCTCGCTGCTTTTCGGTAACGGCATCTCGAAGCCGAGGCGCCGCATGTCGCTGACCACCTTCACGAGCTGCTCGTTCCCGCTCCACAGGTTCGCGACCGTTGCATTCTGCGCGGCGAGCGCGGCGTCGAGCGACTCGGCCCGCTGGCGCTGCACGTCGAGCAGGTCGCTCACGCGGTCTGTCTCCGACTCGGCCCGATTCGCCCGCAGGTTGTGGTCGCGGCACGCTGCGTTCGCCTCGTCGATGTCTTTCGCGTGCTCGCGGCGATCGAAGAGCAACCAGATGTTGCCAGCGCCGAGTAGAACGATCGCGAGCACCTGCAGCCAGACTAATTCCCGCATGTTATCCCTCCTGAACGACGTCGCCGTAAGGGTCCCCGCCCTCAGGCTCGTCGTCGTCGTCGTTAGGTTCCTCGCGCGCTTCCTTCCAGATCTCTTTCAACTGCTCGGCCTGCACCACTGCCAGGTCGATGCCCTCCTTGATCGAGCGCTTCTTCTGCGGCTCGTCCAACGGCCCGAGCCACGTCATCACCAGATAGCGCAGAGCGTCGCACGCGTCGGCACCGTCGGCCGTCGCGTCGTCGGGCTCGTCCTTCTGCACCTTCCCATCTTCGGCTTTGGGGTACTGCCAGAAGCTCAGCTCCCAGATGAATCGCGAGCCTTCGACGGGCTTGCCTGGCTTGGCCGCACCCATGCCTAACCGCCACGTCTCGCCCTGCATCAGCGAGCGGCGGACACGGAACGCCATGCGATTCATCAACGACTCGACGCGCAGGATGCCGGCGTTCTTGATCTTGGCCCGCGCCTCGACGCCGGCGATGTAATACGCGCTTCCCATGCGGTCGAACGCGTCGTTCAACTCCTGAATCGCTTTGGGATCGGCGTTGTCGGCGCGAATCGTAATGCGCTCGGCCGGCACCTCGTACTTGGTGAGGAGATCGTGCACTCTCTTTGCCCGCGTGTCCGAGTCTTCGTTCTGCGAGAACAACTCGGCCGCGATCGTGAGCACCTGATCGCTCTCGATGAGTCCCAAGAGAAACGAGAACCGCCACTTGCCCAGGTCGGCCGAGCCGTAGAGCGAGCATTTCGGCACGAGCGCGCGCACGTCGTCGTCCGAGAGCTCGCGTCCGTGCGTCTTGAGATCGAACGGCCACACCGCGCCGGTCGGCCGCACGAACAGTCCATCGCGCCGCGCGGCGAGTTGCGAGGGATTGTGCTTCAACTCCTCCTCGAGCTCGGCCAGGTCTGGCGCCGAGATCGACGGGTTGTCGCGCAGCCCGGCGTGCGAGAACCAGTGCCGCTCGATCGGCAGCTTGCCCGTTTGCGCCGGCTCGTAGATGCGGCCGTGCACCCACGTGAAGCCTTTGAGCGGCGTCATCGTCGCCAGCGTGTCGCCGCCGAAGCGAATCAGCCGCGGCTGCATCTCATCCCACACTGACTCGGGATGCTCTTCGTCGAGCCACGCGCGGTGAATGCGCGCCGACTGGTAGCGTTCCGAGCCCTGCTCGGCCGCTTTGCCGGTGATGCGCGACAGCTTGCCGTTGTCGGCGCGGATCACGATGTCGCGCTTCGTGCCTTTCCGGTGGGGCTGCGGCGCTTCGACGATCCGCTCGAGCGGGATCCACGTTAGCAGCTCGGGCAGTAAGATGTTCTCGAACAGCTCCCACGTGAGCGCCGACGCCCAGCAGTGGACCGGCGGCTGCCACTTCTGCACGGGATGCCGGCCCAGGCAGAGCAGCACGAGGTCGACCGCGCCTAACGTTGTCTTCCCGACCTGATTGCCCCAGAAGAGCCAGCGGTGACGGGCCGCATTGAGTAGCGCCTCGAGTTGCTTGGGGTGGAGGTTGCCCGGCACCTCCTCGCCGACACGAGAGAACTCGTAGAGCCAGATCACGTCGGTGAACGACGCGTCCATGAGCCGCGCGACGGGATCGATGAGACGCTCGCCCATGAGTGCGCGCGCCACGAGCTGCCGCGACCCGCGCTCGATCGCATCGCGCACGATCGAGCCACGATGCGTCGGCCGCGCGAGCAGCGACCCCATGTCGGTCAGGTCAAATGCGGATGCCGAGCCAGCCATCGCGGATCTTTGCCTTTACGCTCTCGTCCATGACCAGCGTGTCAACCACGCGCCCCATTTCTCCGATGACGCGGTTCAGGTCCATGCGCGAGATGCCGTTGATGTTGCGGATCTTCTCAACCCGTTCGACCATGCGCCCGATCTCGCCGAGCACGCGGTACGCGTCGGCGATGTCAACGATCTGCCGCGGCTTCGTCTCGTCGTCCGTGCCCTTGCGCAGCAGCTGCACGAACTTCTGCGCCTGCTCGAGATCACCTTTCTGCTTGGGCGACGCTTCCTGACCCGACTCGGCGATCGCGATCTCCCACTCTTTGAGCACGGCCTCGAACGCCATCACCTTGTCTTCGGGCAACTGCCGGCGCTGCAGTTGGAACGACGCGTGCCACGCGAGTAGCGCGTCGCGCATCTCTTCGTACCGCTCGACGTAATCGGTGAAGAGCGCGCGCAGCGCAGCGATCTCGGGCAGGATGTTGAGCGGATCGGGATCTTGCTGGAAGGAAGCAATGAGCTCGGCGAGCCGCTCCTTCTTGAGTTGCGAGTAACGGCCGTGCGTGAGATTGGTGGTTTGCTGGCGACCGCCGTGCATCCAGCAGCGGCCTTCGCCGGGATGATCGGTGCGCGCACCGGCGTAGTGCCGGCACGTGCCACCGTGCCGCGCCTTAGCGCCACAGCGCGGGCGATCGACCGCGACCGTCTCAGACATAGCGCACCCGGCCTCGCCTCGGCTTCGATCCGAGCGGTTCGAGGTTGTCGACCGTTAGGTCGTGCATGCGATACTTCGATCGCGCGAGATCGAGAGCCACGTCGATTGAGTTGGAGATGATGATTCCCAACGGCATGCCGTTGGGCCGACGCACCGTCCAACGCACTACGAGCCCGCCTTCTTCATCGCGACCAGATGCTCGAAGAACTTCTCGAACGCGATGCTTGCCGTGTTCGTGAACACCTCGCCCTGCGTCGCCTGTGGCATCGCATAGAACCGGCGCGGGAACTGGATCAGGATCTGCGGCCGGCCGTTGGCGTTGCGGCAGACATCGACATCGACACGGTCCTGCTTGGCGATCACGCCGTTGTTCATGCAGCGCTCCACACTTCGACGGTGAACGCTACGCCTTGCCGATGCTCACGGCGCTTGACCAGGCGCAGCTGACGACACTCTTCCAACTCTTGCATTTCCATCAGCTCGCAGATCCGCTCACCGCACACGAGCTCCTCGACGCGCGAAGGGGTTGAGACGATCGCGCGTTCGAGGAATTCACGTGCTTCGGTGAGCGACGAGCGTTGCACGGATTCAGTACGGGTGAACGTGGACCTTCACGCGCTTGCCCAGGTGGAACTGCTTCGCCCCCGACTTCGGTACTCTCACCCGCGTCTCGTCCTCGTAGCTCGAGAACATGCCGTCGGGCTTGGCGCGGCCGTGGCGAATCGTGACGTGCATGGACTTGCCGTCCGAGTGCGCGCGCACCTCGTGCACGACGCCGCGCGAGATGACACCGTCGCCTTTGCGTGCAAACGGCGTCTTCGACGACTGCGGCACCGCGGCGGCGACGTTCTCACCGATGATCTTTTTGTTGCTCGGCTTCTTGGCCATGTCAGTAGCCCTCGGTCATGGCGTCGCTCACCATCGAGCGATGCCCCTTCTTGGCCCCGCCTTTCTTCGGCGCGACCTTCTTGCTCTGCTGCCGCTGCTCGCTGAGGCCAATCGCGATGGCCTGCTTGCGCGATGTGACCACCTTTCCGCGCTTCGAGCCCGAGTGCAGCTTGCCGTGCTTGTACTCGTCCATCACGCCCTTCATGCTCTTGGGCATCACGCCTCCACCGGTGTCAGGGTTAACTCAACTCGCGGGTTCGCACGATCCACACGCAGGCGCGAGTCGTCCCACTGCGTGATGTACTTATCGTTCGAGATGACGCCGGCCGCTTCGAGCGCGTCGGCGAGTCCCTGGTAGTACCCGACGGCATCGCCGCGATTCGCGTCGCGGTAGAAGACAGCCGCGCAGTTGTAGTGGCAGTTAGGCAGTTGCCGCACGTGCGCGAGTTGAATCACGACGCTGGCGCACCACAGCGAATAGGCGCCGCTCGGCACGTGGAACTTTCGCTGCACACCAGCAACGTGACGCCACACGATGCGCCCGTGATTCTTCTTCGTGCGCGGTGCGCCCTTCAGCGTGAACGTGAAGAGATCGGGCGTGTGGTGCAGCATGTACTGAGCGCCAACGAGCGCGCGACTGCGTTCAGCCATTGCGCCAGCCCTCGCCGTCGAATCGGCTTGGCTTCGGCTGCCATGGACGACGCTTCGGCCGATCATACATCGCGAAGATCGCGTCCAGGCACGGACCGCAGACGCGACCCATGCGGGAGTGATAGTGCCCGCGACAGACGAGGCAGAGCTGGCACCGATACCGCCACGCGTGCAGCGCTTTCCCAAGGCACCACACACCACCGCACACGACCGACAGGAGGAACCACGCGCCGACGTAGGCGCAGATGTCGCGGATCATTGTTCCTCCGCGTCGAGTGCTCGATCGAGCGCGGCGTGAAGCTCGCGCAGCTTCCAACGGACACCCACGTCCAGCACTTCGCCCCGCGCGCCGCACTCGCGGGCTTGATACACCGCTTTCAAGTGCGAGCGGTCGATCTGCGTGAAGAAGTGCTGGTAACGCGAGGCCAGCGCGAAGTCGGGCCGCGCCGCGCCCTGGATCGTGAGTATTTGCTTAACGCGCGCGGTCGAAAGGTTGTAATCGCGGGCGAGATGCACAATGCGCGCACCCTCTTGGGTGTAGCGCTGAACAATCGCAGCGTCGCGCACGGCGTTCAGCTCTTTGCTGCTCATCGCTGGCTCGCTGCGCGCCGGATCGTGAACAGCGTCGACAGGTTCGTTAGCTCGAACAGCGTCAGCATGTCGTCGTTCAGCTCCTCGAGCACCAACTCACCGCCCGCCTCGCGAATCTTCTTCGAGCACGAGACCAAGATCCCGAGCCCCGTGGTGTCGACATAGCCGCACTGGCTGAAATCGACGACGAAATCCCGAAAGCCATGGGCGATGAGGTCGACGATTTGCTGCTTGACGAGATGCCGGTTGCCGACGACGAGCTGGTCGGGCAAGAAGATCCGCGTCGGCTGAATGACGGGCGTCCCGTCCTTCGGGTGCTCGCTCTGCGGACTGAAGGCGTTAGGCATCGTCCACCTTCCCGACCGCGATCATCGCGTCGAGGAGCTCGATTGCACTGGCCTGCAAGGCCGAGACAGTCGGCGCTAGCCGCTGTCTCGCAGCGGCCCACGCAGCGGCCCACGCAGCGTCCCTCGCAGCGTCCCACGCAGCGGCCCACGCAGCGGCCCTCGCAGCGGCCCTCGCAGCGGCCCCCGCAGCGGCCCCGAGGGCTGACCACCCGGGTGCAACGTTTTCTGGTCCTGCCGGGACCACAACGCGTTGCACCTCGCTCGATCGCAAGATC
>DATEHJ010000546.1:0-4513 GCA_035279645.1 Gemmatimonadaceae bacterium | reverse complement strand
TTCAGAGTAGCCCGTTCGTCCCCCACCGAATCCGCGGAGGAAGCAGATGCCTCGCAAGGCGCGAAATTCCGCACTCGTTCTCGCCCTTCTGGCGGTTGGACAATTCGCATTCGCTCAAAAGCCGAAAAACGAGCCGCGACGTCCGAAGTTTCCCGTCGGCGTCGACACGAACAACGCGCAAGTCTATTACGACTACGGGTCCGAGCAGCTCGAACGCGATCCCGAAAAGGCCGCCGACTCCTTCTATTGGGCGATTCGCCTCAACCCGATTCAGGCGGAGTCGTACTACGCGCGTCGCTGCGCGCTGCTGCTTTCCGACAGGTACCGATTCGAGAAGTACTATGAAGAAGACAGGCGCACGATTCAGTCCGACGAGGTCAAGCGGATCGACTCCCTCAAGCTCTACGCGCTCACGATCAACCCATTTCTGTACACCAAGTTCGAGCTGCGCCTCTGGCGCAGGTACATCGACATCATTGCCGAGGACATCGCGCGGAACAACAACGTGAATACGGGTGAGGTTCGCTACGAGTTGGATCGGATAATCGCACGATGGCCCGTATCGCAGAGAGCCTTCGAAGCGTACGGAGAAGGACGGTTCGACGATGCGCTGAGGCTCTACGGCGAGGCGATCAAGCAGGCGCGATTCAAGACCGACTATCGAATCCAACGCGGCCGACTGTTCTTCCAGCTCGATCAGTCGGACAGCGCGCTCGCCCAGCTGACGACGGCGCTCGAAGAAGAGCGGAAGATGGACAAGAAGGACCTCGTTTACCTGTACAACTCGAAGGAGGTGCTCGAGCAGAGCATCGGCCTCGTTCAGCAGCGGCTCGGAAACACGGCCGCCGCGAAAGAAGCGTTCGGGCGGGCACTGGAAGAGAATCTCTCGTACTTCCCGGCACACGTGCAGCTCGGCTATCTGGCGCTGGAAGCCAAGGACACGACGACGGCACTGAGTGAGATGGACCTCGCCGTTCAGATTCGCGGCGATGACCCCGCGCTGCGCTACATCTACGGGTATTCGCTCGCCATGTCCGGAAAATTTAAAGATGCTGAAGTGCAGCTTCGGAAGGCGATCGAGCTAGACCCGGTGTTCGCCCTGCCGTACAACGCGCTCGGCGAAGTGCTCGACAAGCAGTCACGCGGCGATGAGGCGCTCGTGCAATATCGAAGCTTCCTCGCCTTGGCGAGCAAGACGGATCTGCGCAGGCAGGCGGTCGAGAGTCGGGTTCAAGTGCTCGCGTCCAAGGGAGGTCAGTGACGCCGATGCGCGCGTCGCTGGTCTCGGCGTTCGCGCTCGCAGTGATGGCTACGGTCAACATCGCGAGCGCGCAGAAGCAAAAGGGCGAACCTCGGCGGCCGCGACTTTCAGCCGGTACCGACACGAACAGTGCGCGAGCGTATTACGACTATGGACTCGCGCAGCTCGAGCGTGACCCGGAAGACGCGGCGAACGCGTTCTACTGGTCGATTCGCCTGAATCCAACTCAGCCCGACGCGTACTACGCGCGCCGCTGCGCGTTGCTGCTCACGGACAAGATTCGCTTTCAGCAGTACATGGACGACGACCGTCGCACGCTTCAGTCGGATGAGATCAAGCGCATCGACTCGCTCTACTTCTACTCGCTTACCATCAATCCCTTTCTGTATCGCGGGCTCGATTCGCGATTGTTTCGCAGTTATCTCAACAGCGTGGCCGACGAGTATCTGCGGCGTAACAACGTCAGCATCCAGTACGACATCAACCGCTGGCTCACGCAATTGCCGCCATCGTTCAAGGCATGGCGAGCGTACGGCGAAGGAAACTTTCCCGACGCGTTACAGCTCTACGCCGACGCGATCAAGGCGGCGCGCTTCACGGCTTATCTCCGCGCCGAGCGCGGGCGACTGTTTTTTCTGCTCGGACAGCCGGACAGCGCGCTGAGCGAGCTCACACAGGCCCTCGATGAGCTTCGCAAGGCAGACAAGAACCGTGTGATCTACGTCTACGAGTCCAAGGCGCTGCTCGAGCATAGTATCGCAATCGTGCACCAGCGGCTTGGCAACGCCGCCGCGGCCAAGGAGGCATTTGCCGGCGCGCTCGCGGAGGACCTGTCGTACTTCCCGGCGCACGTGCAGCTCGCCACTCTCGCGATCGGCGCCAAGGACACGACAACGGCGCTGAGCGAGATGGAGCTTGCCGTACAGATCCGACCTGACGATCCGGCGCTGCGCTATGGGTACGGATACATTCTCACGACGTCCGGTCATTTCGAGGACGCCGAGGTTCAACTTCGCAAGGCAATCGAGGTCGATCCGGACTACGCCAGTCCGTACTTTATGCTCGGCCTGGTGTTGGATTCGGAAGGAAAGGGAACGGAAGCGGTGACACGCTATCAGGCCTTTCTGGCGCACGCGAGTCTCGCCGATCCGCGCCGCAAAGAGGCCGAGGAGCACATTCGTGAACTGGCGATCAAAGAACTGGACGGCCCGCTTGCCTAACGGCTTTCGAGCGATGCTCGTCGCGGCCGCGCTCGCGGCGCCGGCGCTTGCCGGCGCACAGGATACGACGTCGCGCAGTCCGTTGCGCCCGCGCAGTACGGCCGAAGACCTGCAGATGTTCAGCCAGGTGCTGAATCAAATCCGGGTCAACCATCCGGATTCGCTGGACATGCACGAGTTGTTCATGGCCGCCATCGAAGGAATGATCCACGCCGCCGATCCACACTCGTTTGTCATTCCCGCCATTCGTCTCAATCCCGCGAAGGCAGCAGCGTATCGCGACGGCAAGCTCTATCCGGTGCCGATCAATTTCCGTTTCATTGACGACGCACCAGTGGTCGTGAGCGTCGAGCCGGGATCGAAGGCGGCACAACAAGACATCCTCGTCGGCGACGAGCTGGTGAGCGTCGATGGGAAGGCCGTCGACGCCGCGTCGCCGCTGGAGCTCGACATCGGCATGGCCGGCGCCAAGGGCTCGAGCGTCACGTTAGGCCTCGAGCGACGCCGCATCGACGGCTCGCTCACGCACCTCGATCGCGCGGTTAGGCGCGAGCGCGTCGAGGACGCGACCGCGGTTCCCACGGCGTTCATGCTCGATCAGCAGACGGGCTACGTGCGCATCACGACCTTCGTGAACGACAAGGTTGCCGACGATCTCCACGACGCGCTCGGACGGCTCGAGGGGCAGGGGATGAAGCGCCTGTTGATCGACTTGCGCGACAACGGCGGCGGACGCGTCGATCAGGCCGCCCGCGTCGCGGGCGAATTCCTTCCCAAGGGCACGATCGTGTACACGGCCGAAGGGAGAAAGGCGGACGTGACCGACACGTCGCGGGTGTCGCGATCATTCTGGCGGAGCGAGAAGAGGTACCCGATCGTGCTGATGGTGAACGACGGCACGGCAAGCGCCTCGGAGCTCGTCGCCGGCGCACTGCAGGATCACGACCGCGCGCTCATCGTCGGCCGGCCGACATTCGGCAAGTCACTCCTCATGGCCGGCTTCCCGATGTCCGACGGCTCGGTGATCGAGCTCGTGATCGGTCACGTGCGAACGCCATGCGGCCGGGTCATTCAGCGACAGTATCACTCGATCACGCGCCACGAGTACTATCGTCTCGCGGGTGCCGAGCGGGATACGGTCGGACGGCCGAGCTGCAAGACGGATCAGGGTCGCACGGTGTATGGCGGAGGCGGGATCTACCCTGACGTTAGGCTGTCCGAGGACATGCTGCCCCTGTGGCTCGCGCGCGTGCGCGAGAACGATCTCGTCCTCAAGTGGATTGGCGGCTATGTGAGCGCGAACGTCGGCATCCCGCCGACGCTCGATGCGCTCGCGGCCAATCCACTGCTGCCGGCGACCGCGGTCGCCGATTTCCGGTCGTTCGCGACGCAGCAAGCCGTCGCGATTCCGAGCGGTGACGATGTCGACGGAGAACTGCAGCGCGTACTCGCCCGTGCACTGGCACGCGCGAAGTTCGGCGACGCTGGTTATTATCGGATTGCCGCCGTGGTCGACCCCACGGTTCGACGCGCGGCACAACAGTTCGACGGTGCGTCCGCCATCCTAGCCAAAGCTCCGTGACGACAACCGCTGCACGCCCGACAACCGATCACCGCCACGCCATCGCCGCCAGCTTCCTCGGCTGGACGCTCGACGCGTTCGATTTCTTCCTTGTCGTGATGACGTTGACCGCGATCGCGAAGGATTTCGGTCGACCAGACAGAGACATCGCGCTATCGCTGACGGTGACGCTCGCGTTTCGTCCGATCGGCGCACTCATCTTCGGGTTGCTCGCCGACCGTTACGGACGACGCTTGCCCTTGATGATCAACCTCGTGTTCTACGCCGCGATCGAAGTGGCGACGGGTTTCGCGCCTAACTTCGCTACGTTCCTCGTGCTCCGGGCGCTCTTCGGAATCGGCATGGGCGGCGAATGGGGCGTCGGCGCGTCGCTCGCGATGGAGAAGGCACCAGCGAAGCGACGCGGTATTCTTTCTGGCCTGCTGCAAGAAGGATATGCCTGTGGTTATC